>CALMKG010000423.1 GCA_937867175.1 uncultured Propionibacterium sp.
GGCAGAGCACCCCAAGCCGCGCGGCTACCTGCCCATAGATGGTCTGGGCAGCTACGTCGCGGACGTGAAGGCCTTGGTCTTCGGCAATACTTCACCGCTGCTGGCGGGCGAGCGGGTAGTCACCGTGCAGGCGCTGGGTGGCACCGGCGGCCTGAAGGTGGGCGCCGACTTCCTCAAGCGGGTCGCCCCCGCTGCCCAGGTGCTGATCAGCGCACCGTCCTGGGAGAACCATCTGGCTCTGTTCACCCGGGCAGGCTTCCAAGTGGGTAGCTACAGCTACTACGATGCGGAGCGCCGCGAGGTCGACTTCGAAGCCATGCTGGCCGACCTGGAGTCGGCTGCCCCCGGCACGATCGTGGTGCTGCATGCCTGCTGTCACAACCCAACGGGCTACGACCTTGACGTCGCCCAATGGGAACGCATCATCGATGCGGTCGCCCAGCGCGAGTTGATGCCGTTCATCGATTTGGCCTATCAGGGTTTCGCGGTGGGCCTGGAGCCGGACGCGTGGGTGGTGCGTCGTTTCGCCGAGCGCATCCCCAGCTTCTTCGTCGCCACCTCGTTCAGCAAGAGCTTCGGTCTGTACGGCGAGCGGGTGGGCGCGCTGTCCATCGTCTGCGACGACGCCGACCAAGCCAATCGCGTTCGCTCCCAGATCAAGATCGTGATCCGCACCAACTACTCCAACCCGCCCACGCACGGGGCTCAACTGGTTGCCACTGTGCTGGCGGACGCCGAACTGCGGTCGGTCTGGGAGGAAGAACTGTCCGGCATGCGACTGCGCATCCAGCAGGTGCGCGGCCAACTCGTCGAATACCTGAGGGTCGCCGGGGTCGACGACATGGGCTTCATCGCCGAGCAGCGCGGCATGTTCAGCTACTCCGGCCTGACCAAGGACCAAATGGTGCGGCTGCGCGAGGAGTTCGCCGTCTACGGTACCGACGCAGGCCGGATCTGTGTGGCCGCAGTCAACTCCGGCAGCGTGGAGTACGTGGCCAACGCCATCGCGGCCGTCCGCTGAGCCCGAAGTGGGCCGCGTCCCAGCGGATTGCTGGGACGACCCGCTCCGCCGACCCTAGAGTTCGAGACCGACCAGCACCGGCTCAGGCACCAGCCAGATGCCGAACCTGTCGTGCACGCCCGCCCTCACCTGGCGGGCCAGCGCAACCACCTCGGCTGCAGAAGCGCCGCCCTGGTTGGTCAGGGCCAGTACGTGCTTGCTGGACAGTCTCGCCGCGCCTTCGCCAGGGAAGCCCTTGTTGAAGCCGGAATGGTCGATCAGCCAAGCTGCCGACGTCTTCACCCGGCCGTCGGGCTGGGCGAAGCGGGGCGCCTGCGCTGGAAGCTGGTCGGTGATGGCGGCGTCCAGGATCGGGTTGGTGAAGAAACTGCCAGCCGACCAGGTGTCGTGGTCGGCCGCGTCCAGCACCATGCCCTTACTTGCACGGAGCTCGAGAACCGCCTGCCGCACCTCGCGGGCCGGCACGCGGGCGCCGAGCTCGACGCCCAGGCGAGCGGCTAGCTGTCCGTAACGCACCGGCTCTGACAGGCTGGCGAGCCGGAACTGGAACCAAGTTTCGAGCACCACGAAGCGTCCGGTGGCCTGCTGCGGGGCACGGGACTGCTTGAAGATCGAGTCGCGATAGCCAAGACCGCATTGGTCGGCGGTGAACGTGCGGAACTCCCCAGCCTGGCGATCCCAGGTGCGCACCCGAGCCAGGGTGTGGGAGACCTCTTGGCCGTAGGCGCCGACGTTCTGGATCGGCGTGGCGCCGACCATCCCGGGGATACCGCTGAGTGCCTCGAGGCCGGCCCACTCTTGGTCGATCGTGTACGCGACCAGGTCGTCCCACGATTCACCGGACTTCACCCGGGCCTGAGATCCCCCACAGTCGCTGACCTCGGCGTCCAGACCATGGGTGTCGACCAGCACTACCGTGCCGTCGAAGCCGTCGTCGCCGATCAAGACGTTGGAACCGCCGCCCAGCACGAGCAACGGCTCGCCCGCCTCGTC
>CALMKG010000424.1 GCA_937867175.1 uncultured Propionibacterium sp.
TAGCGCGCTTCCTTCACACGGAAGAGGTCACTGGTTCGATCCCAGTATGGCCCACCCAAGTGTCGATGTTCAAACATGCGACATCTGCAGGTTTGACATCCTCACCCGCGCGCACGCTGGCCTCATAGGCCAGCGCTGCCGCGTGGACTGCCGGGTCGAGCAGCGTGTCGAACGGCTCACCCGGCTCCGCTTCCACCCGGTCGGCGTTCTCGACCTCGTAGACGTGGATGCGCTCGAAGAACGCTTGGTTGCAGATGCGTCGCAATGAGTCGTCAATGCTCATATAGATCACGTGCATGTCACCGGCCAGGGTGAGGCAGTCTTCAAGGTGCGCCTTGGCCTGGTCGTACTCGATCTGCCCCGCGTCGATCTGCGCATCGAGGAATGCGAGCCGGCGCCCGATGCGGTCTTGCTCTTCTTTGAGGAGGTCCAGCGGGACGGCACCGGCGTGGTGGGCATGGAGCAGGCTCCGGCGCTCGTCACGGAGCCGGTCACGCTCGACGGCGTGGGTGTGCCGTTCTGCTTTGTTTGCGGCGTGGAGGTCATCGAACTGGCGCACGAGCATGTGCCGCAGCGCGGTGACGACGTGCTCGGGTATCTGCACCCGCCGGTAGTAGTCCTCGACCTGTCGCTCGATGTGCTCGATCGGCATCGCCTGACGGACACAGTTCGTGCGCTTGGAGTGCCGGCCTGCGCAGATGAAGTAGGGGTAGACGACGCCCTTGCCGTTCTTCGCATGAGTGACCATCAGTCGGGAACCGCAGTCACCGCAGTAGACGGAGCCCTTCAAGTAGTGCTCGTGCGTTTGAGTTTTCTCCCCGGACACCTGGCGTGCGGTGAGGACGTTCTGCACTCGATACCAAAGTTCCGCGCTCACCAGCGGTTCGTGGAGTCCGTCGTAGCGGGCGCCACGGAAGATCACGTCGCCTTTGTAGTAGGGGTTGGAGAGCATCTGCTGGATCGTGGACAGCCCCGGAGCCTTCGCAGGCCGCTTCGGGGTCGGCACGGTCGTGAGGCCACGGTCAACAAGTTCGCTGTGCAGCATCGAGGTCGAGTAGTTCCCCGTCGCGTACGCCTCGAACGCCCACCGCACCAAAGCAGCGCGGTCGGGGTCCGGGATTACGGTGGGAACGTCGCGGCCGAGTTCGTCACGCTTGTGGACGTTGAGGTAGCCGATGGGGGCACGACCAACGGTGCCGCCGGTGGCGGCTTTCTGGGTCATGCCCTTGGCCACCTCGTTGGCGAGGTTGCGGGAGTAGAACTCTGCGATCGTGGACATGATGCCGTGCAGCAGCATCCCTGACGGGGTCTCGTCAATGTTCTCCGTTGCGGACACGAGGATCACTCCAGCGTCTTTGAGCGCGAGGTGGATCGCTACGTCGTCGGCACGGTTGCGTGCGAGCCGGTCGACTTTGTGGACGATGCAGTACGCGACCTGGTGCGTCGTGACGTACTCGATCATCCGCATCAGCTCTGGCCGGTCGGCCTTGCGCGCGGACTCACCCGCGTCGATGAACTCCTCCACGACAATCGCGTTCAAATCGCGGGCCTTGCGGAGGTTCGCGTCGCGTTGCGCGGGGATCGAGAATCCCTCGTCACGACCACCGCGCTCTGCCTGCTCCTTGGTGGAGACACGAAGGTAGGAGACAGCGAGGGTGGTGGTCTCGCCGAGCCGGTCGATGCTGGTGGGTGGTGCTGGGGGTGCCAGAGTCATGAGTCGTGTTTCCTCTCACCGATGGGTGGGAGCCAACGCGACGGCGAAGCGTCACGCGGTGCGACTCGTAAATGGGAAACACGTCCGCCGGAAAGGAACCGGGGTAAGCCACAAGGGCAAAGAGACTGCGCACCCGGCCCGGTAAGGTCGTGGCGTCGGTTCTATTCTACTTTGTCGGGCTCAGAACGCCCAGGATCGGTGGCATCCGGCGTGGGCGCGTCGTTCGTCTTCGATCTGCTGACGGCCATGCCGAGGAACACCTGCGCGAGCTTATGCAAGTCAGGTTGACTGCGCGGCACTGCCTCGACGGTGAAGCGTCTGTCCTCACCCCGCCTGCGGTCACCCCTGCTCATGGCACTTCCCCCGTTCTCAGGACGAGCCCTGCGATGAACTGATCCTCGGCACGCCGGCGCGCTTCCACATCGGCGTGCATGAACTCAACGAAGTCTTCCTCTCGGTTCGAGATCACGATGTCTTCGATGGGGCCTGTATCCGGTTCGCCGGGCCAGGCGATGCGGCGAGTGGGGCGGTCAGTGGTCAGGCGTGTGCCGCAGGCGGCGGTCCAGTGCCGGAGGCGTTCTTGGGCTTCGGTGAAGTCGCGGTGCCAGACGAGCATCGCGCTGCCCTTCGCTTCGGGGTGGATCGCGCACAGCCAGTGGATGTGCAACGCGGACAGTTCCCACACCAAGGCTGGGTGGCGGTGCCAGAACGGCGGGCAGACGGCAACGGGGAGGCCGTAGGTGTGGCGCAGCCAGTGCACCCATTCGTTGAGTGCGAGCCATTCTTCTTCCGCAGCATCGGCGGTGAGGAGGTTCCAGTTCACCGGTCCAGGCGGACCCGCTGTGTCGTCGTCAGAGATAGAGGTGTCGGTGTCGGGATCGTAGCTCTCATCGAACTCGTCCTCCGCCATTTCACCAGCGTCGCTATCACCCGTGTCGGGCAGTTCATCGACCATGATCCGCTCTCACCTTCCGACCGTTGCGGCACCCGCGGACGCGCGGCGCGGGGCATCCGTGGACAGTGCGGCGTCCTCAAGTCCGGCATCGAGCGAGTCCGTTGCCTGTGTGCGTCGGGGGCGATCGACGGTGTAGCGGGTGCGGGCGAGGTCGTGCCCAATCTTCTTTGCAACGAACTCCTCGGCTCTGACCGTCTGTCCGGTGTCGCCAGTGCGGTCGTAGTGGTGGGTGTAGCCCTCAGCGACGAACTTGTCGCCTTTCGCGAAACGCTGGTGGGCGCGTTCGGCGGTCTTCCGGAACGCGACGAGATCATGGAAGGTAGTCTCGGTCTGCGTGAACGAGCCATCGTCTTCCCTGCGGTAGTGTTCCTGCCCGATCTTCACGAACAGTCGCGCGTCGCCTTTCTCGGTGAACGACAGGTGCGGTTCGGAAGCGATGAACCCGGACAGAGACTCTTGCGTGTGGATAGCCATTGGACACTCCTCGTGACAGCGGCAGCCCCGGTCGGGGTGCTCTGTCACTCAGGTGCACTCACCGGCCCCTCGTCACTTTCAGGTGTTCGGGGTGCCGACTTGCAGCAGCTCTTCCACCAACCGCCGCTGCGTCTGCAGCTCACTCGCGTCCTTGCGGCGCGTCCAAGCACGCAGCTTCGCGACGATCGGCGGTGCGGCGCGCAGCAGGATCAGGCCGGTACCGAATGGAAGGGTGCGGATCACGTCGGGCGGCATGATCGACACCCGGCGGATGGAGCGTTGTGCAGTGCGGGAGCCGTGGTCACCGATCGTGGTGGAGTCGGTGATCTCGTCGCGTTCCCCGATGAGGGTGGCGAGGTCTTGAAGGTCACGGGAGTTGGATGCGCCACCAAGGATGATCTTCACAATGCTGGCGTCCCAGATCGCGCCGGCCGCGTTATCCGACCACTTCTCCCGCGCCTGCGCGAGCGATTGCAGCACCGGCATCGTCGTGATCCCCGTACCCCCACCTTCTGCCATCAACGTCGGAAGCGACGGTAGCGGAGCAAGGTTTCCGATCTCATCCAGCGCCAGTAGCAGGGGTGGGTCGAGGCGGGCTGCGGGTGATCTGGCGGCGAGGCGGCGGGCGGCTTCGACGAGGTCTTCCACGAATGCCGACACCAGCGCGGCACTGTTGTTCGCCCCCGCACCCGTCGCCAGCAGATACACGCTGCCACGCTTACGCAGAAACTCCTCCGGATCGAAGCGCTCCTCCGGGCCGGGACTCACGGCATCGAGGACGCGGGGGTCTGCGAGGGCGGCAAGGGAGAGGGACACGCCTTGCCAGATGGAGTCGCGGGTTCTGGGGTCTGCGTCGATCATCGCCTGCAACGAATCCGCCCACCCCGTCGCCGCTTTCGGGTTCGCGGTGAGGATCGCGACCGCATCGGACGCTGCGGCAGGATCGAGGGTCCACCGGAACAACTCAGCCGGTGTCCGGTGATCGAGAGCAGCGGCATGGAGGAGAGCTTGGAGAGCGGTGCGGGTTTTCCCTTCCCAGAAGTCCCCACCCTCAACACCGCCAGCAGAAAGGCCGGTACCGGCGGCGAGTCCGGTGGCGCGGATCATCGCCGTCAGCGGATCCTCGCATCCCCGGATTGGCGACCATCGGAGTCCTGCGGGGACGCCTTCGGCGAGGTGCTGCGGGTCGAACACCACCAATGGCCGTCCCTCCGCGCTCCGCGCTTTCAAGGTTGCGGTGAGGTTGTCGGGGCGGGTGGAGGTCGTGACGACGGCTCCGGGGGCGTCGAGGATCGCGTTGATGACCACATGCAGCCCCTTCCCTGAACGAGGTGGCCCGATCAGCAGAATCGAGTCCTCCACACTCGCCCACACGTTTACGTTTCTGGATGCGCCGAGGAGGTAGCCGACATCGGTGACGGCCGGGTTCTGGATGGAGGGTCGGAGTTGCCCGGCCCGCCGCAACAGCGCCTTCTCCGATGCTGCGGTCGTGACGTCGGTGCGGGTGGCGATCCCGACGATCCGGTACGGGTCGACCTTCGTCTGCCGCGACTGCTCACGGAAGAACCGCCACACCCACCACCCCGCACTCCCAACCGCGATGATGAGGATGCCGGCGACGATCCAGTAGGCCACCGGGTTCAGCCCGTCGGTGCCGAGGGCGCTGCCGGGGTCTGCGGGGTGCAGGAGCACGCCGAGGCCGGCTTCGACCCCGCCCGCCGGCTGCCCGGCCCCGGTGACCCAGGCAGTGCCGGTTCCTGCGACGCGGAGCAGGACGGCGATGCCGGCGGCGGCGAGGAGGG
>CALMKG010000425.1 GCA_937867175.1 uncultured Propionibacterium sp.
GACGGTGTCCATCACGAGCTCCAGGGGGGCTGGGTGAGGTCGTTGGCTCGGCAGTAGTCGGCGAGGGTGCAGCCGTTGATCTCGCCGATGGTGTCCCAGGCGCGCCCGTCCTCGTAGGCCTGGCGTGCCAGGTGGTCAAACGTGGAGGCGTCGAGGTGGTCGAGGACGCCTCCGGTCTGATCGCGCATGAGTCGCTCGACGAGCGCCAAGGTCGCCGGGTCCTCGAGGCTGATCGCGCTGGAGATGAGAGCGGTGTAGTGGCTTCGGGGTGAGGAAGGGGTGGTCATCGCGGCTGGGCCTCCGTAGTGGTCGGACGAGAGATGGGTTGGTCGGATGCCGGGTTCGGCCGTGCGTGGCTGGCGAGCAGTTGTCGTTGTTCGAGTTCGGGTCACAGCAACATCCCTTCGGTCGGGGCCGTGAGGCCGCGTGCGGCGACGGCGTGCTCCTCGGGGCGCAGCGATCGCGCTGCCGGTGGCATGAGAGCCGGCCGGAAGCCGGTCCCGTCGGGGCCGTGCAGGACGGCTCGGAGGCGGTTGCTGATCCACCAGCCGACCTGTGGTGAGACGGCGTTGCCGTAGCCGTCCACCCGGTCGCTCGCGGACCCCCAGACCTGGAAGGTGCCTTGGTAGCCGGCGAAGTCGACGTCGAAGCCGCACCCGCGGCCGATTTCGTGGTCGTGCATCATCCGGAAGAAGCAGTCCTCGAGCGTGAGGTCCTCCAGCGCCTCGCGCCACTCGGCCATCAGCAGCGCCGTGGTGTCGCGCGAGGTCAGCGTCCCGAACGGATCGGTGACCGGATGCGGAGCGGTCTCTGTGCCGGTCGAGCCGTTCTGCTTGTACCAGCCGGAGAACAGCAGCGCCTGGGTCGGCTCAGCGGTGATCGCGCCCAGCGGATCCGAGACCGGGTGGGCGCGGTACTTGGCCTCGCTGATGGCGCCGTTGTTCTTGATCGTGCCGGCCGCGGTGAGCAGGCCGGGGATCTGGTCTGCGGTCACGGTCGGCATCGCCTCGCCGTGCGTGGTGGGGGTCGTGTGCTGGCGGTAGGGCAGCACCCCCGCCGAGATCAGCGCCATCGTCTCCGACCCACCCTGGGTCGGCAGCGGCTCGTCGGCCCCGCGCGCAGCGCCCTGGAAGTTGTCGATCGCCATCGCGATCGGTGGGGTGAGCAGGCCGTTCCCGTTCGTCGAGGTCTGCGAGGGAAGCGGCTGGGAGAAGTCCCGGGTCCGGCATACCGAGCCGGGCCACTCGAATGTGTTCCCGGCGGCCGCCATCACCGCCCCGGTCGCAACGACGCCGGTGTTCTGCTGGCTGTCCTTGGGCCGCCACGGGTGGTGTTCCGACCCGAGCTGCGAGGTCGCCGGCACCATCACGGCCGGGAACTCGGCGAACCGCTGGCGGCACCGCTCGGCCCGCGCCATGGTCGCTCGCGCCAAGGGTGCGCGGTAGGTCTCGCCGGTCTTCTTGTCGCGGATCTCCTTGACCTTCATCTCCCCGATGCGGGTTCCCAGGTTCGACAGGTCGAGCGCGTCGAGCGACGGCGTGAACGGAGGGATCACCTCGCGGTAGCACGAGGGGCAGCGGTAGTTGTACTGCTTGCCGTAGCGAACCGACCCGGTCGGCGGGACGCCGGTCTTCCACGACCACACCGCCTCGACGATCCGATGGCAGTGGTCGCACCAGGACTCGGGACGGTGGTCCAGGTCGGGCGAGGGGAGCTTCTTGTCCCAGAAGACCCAGTAGCCGCGGTCACGGGACTGGCCGACGCCGAAGAACATCGAATTGAGGTAGAGGACCTTGTGGTTGTAGCCCAGCAGGTCGAACTGCTTGAGCCACCACCGGTAGGTCGACCCGTCACCCACCTTCCGCTTGCCGGGGACGAGCTGTCCCCACGAGTAGAGCTCGGTGGTGCACTCGACGAGGATCAGTCGCGGGTGATGCTGGGCGGCGTAGGCGAGCACGCAGTTCGCCGTGGCCCGGTCGCGCTCGGAGCGGGTGACGCGCGCTTCGTAGTCCGGGTCCTCCAGGTCGAACAGCGAGAGGCCCTGCTCGTAGGCCTTCTTCGTGTTCGCCGGCGAGTGGTTCGTGCAGCTCACGCCTGCGGTGAGGAGGTCGCCAGCCGGAAGCTCGCGGACCGAGTGGTAGGCCGGTGACTCGGTGTCGACCAGATCGGCGATCCAGTGCTCGGTCGTCGGGTGGTTGGCCTCGTGGACCTTGACCTTGTACTCGTTGTGGTTGGCCGCGGTGATCACGTCGAAGCCCGCGTGCGCGATCCCCTGGGTGAGTCCACCGAACCCGGAGAAGAGGTCGACGGCGACGAGGGTGTCGTGCTTGAAGCGGCGCTGCTGCAGCGCGGGCCTCCACTGCGCCTCGGTCAGCACGGCGCACCGTCCTGCTTGGCACCGGACCGGGCGCGGCCTTCGCTGGCGGCGAATAGGCCGATCTGGCCACGGAAGTACTCGAGATAGCCGATCCGGTAGACCTCGGCGGCCTCCCCGGTCGGAAACGAGTCACGCGGCCGCGGCGGGTTGCCGTGGTAGCCGTCGAGCACGCCCTGGTGGCGGACCTCAGCGTTCACGCCGGACCAGATCCGGACGTGGCCATGCTTGGGCGGAATCCAGCGCAGCAGGCCGTGGGAGTTGCGGACCCACTCCCCCGTCACGACGCCGTCCCTGAGAAGACCAGCGAGGCCACGTGGCCGTCCTTCGGGACGCGGGCGGCGTGATCGGGGCACAGGTGCCCGCCGCCGGAGCGGACCCATCCGACCGGCAGTTCCGTGGTGGACGGGTCAAGCCACAGCGCGCTCTGGTCTGAGCGAACCGATACGCCGGCGCTGCAGGCCGACCGGTGCTCGGGCTTGCCGCCGATGAAGTCGCAGGTGAAGTAGGAAGTCTGGTGCTCCGGGATGACGTAGACGCTCACGGGGCTACTCCCAGCAGTCGGCCAAGCTGCTCCCACAGGTCAAGCACGTCGAGACTGTCGGTCTCCTGGTCGCCCCAGGTGCGGTGGAACTCGCGCACCGCGTCGAGACGCTCGGCATCGCGCAGCAGCGCAAAGTTGTCGCTCGCGGCTTCGGCGTTCATGCGACACCGCCCTGCGGGCACGGGGAGGGATGGCGCGGGTCGCTGCTACCGCAGGTCCGGCACGTCCAGCCGTTGCGGACTCGGATGCAGGCCCGGCACGGCCCGTTGTGGCGAACCTGGTGGAGGGCGGTCGCCTGGATCGTCTCGCCGCACTCCGGACACGGGTAGGGGTACGGACCCTTGCCCCTCATCGCTCCGCCCCTCCCGGACCGGCCGCATTCAGGGCGGTCCAGTACGGAGCCGGGTCGGACTCCGGTGCACCGTGCCGGCAGGCGCAGGTCCGAGCACACAGCGGGAGGTCCCGGTTCGCACACGCCCCCGGACCGTGCCCCTCAACCGCACATCCCTCGCAGGTGCTCATCTGACGACCTCCATCGCCTAACGGATGCGGCCAACCCAGCGGTATAGCCTACCTATACGGTATAGCCCCCCTATACCCTCTGTAAACCCCTCAGCCCGAGTCAGTTCGGGTGCCGCTGCTGCGTTCGTCAGTGGCATGCCGACCACATCCCGGCCGCCCGGTCGCGCGCCTCGCGCTCGAGGTCGGCGTACGTCGCGTGGCGAGAGACAGGCGACGAGCTGTCGCGAGCCGCGGCCGCCCCGGAGCGGATCTGGGCAGCGCCGACGTCGTGCCCCGAGGCCTGGACGTAGCGCAGCCACCGGCCGTAGTCGTCGACGTCGTCCTGGGTCGGATCGCTCACGAGCATCACGTGGGCGCCTACCGGCAGCAGCTGCTCGAGGTGGCGGGTCGCGGACTGGCCGTAGCACTCCCCCGGCTTGCCGGGGTGCGGGATCTCGGGAGCGCTGATCCCGAGGAACCGCACTCGCAGCTCGCGGCCGTCACGGGTGGTCACCTGGACCGTGTCGCCGTCCAGGACGTAGGCCACCACTGCCGATGTCCGCTCGACACCGCCCGACGCACCCGGAGCCGGCCGGGAGTCGAGGAGGTCGCCGTCGAAGGCCAAGCCATTCACGACGCCGCGGACGCCGAGCGTGACGACCAGGGCCACAACTGCCAGGGAGACGAGCCGGACCGGCTTGCTCGCGATCATCGCGGCGCCCCCGCGCGACTCCTCGCCGCAGCAACGACCACGCCGTGCGCGGGCAGCTGGGGCGCCGGCGGCAACAACCCCGGCCGACCCGCACCCACCACGTCGGGCCCGGGATGCCACACGTCGGCGGCATCCAGGAGAGCGGGCTGCTGGTTGGTCCGCTCCCAGGCCAGCACGTTGGTCAGGTTCTTGCTGGGACCGTAGGTCAGGTAGGTCCCGTCGCACGAGTCCGCCCGAATCGCCTGGGCGTAGCGGAAACGCCGCTCGCTATTGACCCGACCGACATGGATCCACTTGCCCATCGAGGACGCGACCGCGGCCAGATTGCAGGCCTCGGGGCCAAGCTTCCATGCCGTTGTCCCCCCGATGAACAAGCAGTCGATCTCATCCCACAGGTCCCACGATGAGAACTCCATGCCGTTCTGCGCGACGTACGCCACCGGGTAGCCCAAGTCGCGGATCCTGGCCAGCCACGGCTTGGCTCGTTCCTCGGTGGCCACTGCGTCGCCGACGACATCAGGTGCTGTCGCAAACAGGCACGTGGCGGCATCAGCGGCATTCGCCTCGAGGAATCTCCACCATTCCGCCGGCTCCCATCGTTCAGAGAAGCAGCCGTTGTCGGCACACCACAAAACCCCGGGCGGCCGACGGTTCCCCTGTCTCGGAGTGTCGATCAACCCGATCACACCTTCTGCCATCGCGGCGGTGATCTCCTCGTTCCCGCACGGGTTCGCCAGATACAGCACCGGGGCCTCGTTATGCGCGAGAGCAGGGTTGGCTGGCCGGACGGGCAGCGAGGGCCCTCGTCCGGTCGTTACTGTCCGGCGATCGCTCGGGAGGCGGGGTGAGCGCCGGACGCTTGCCCGTGATCGCTCGCTCGGCTGCCGCAGTGTCCTGCCCGGTCTGCCAGGCGTGAACCTCCGGGCACGGGTGAGCGCCGAGCCACGCGCCCAGCAGATCGGCGGCGCGGCTGCTCATCGCGCGTGCGGACTCGGTGTACATGGAGTTGCGGGCCTGCTGCTGGTAGCGCTGGTGAGCGCGCGCCACGAGGACCGCCGCACCGGCATCGAGGTAGCCACGCGCTCGGTCGTCGACGTCCAGGACCACCGAATCGCAGCGGTCGCCCTCGAGGTACTCGAACACGACGCGCTCCGAGCAATGCGCTGTCTTCCGCTCGCA
>CALMKG010000426.1 GCA_937867175.1 uncultured Propionibacterium sp.
GTGCGAGACGCCTCGCACGTGCTGCGGCAGCAGGCAGCCCGGGACATCTGAGCCGCAATCTGCGGCCCGCGACAGGGACGCTGCCGGCAGGTTTACCGACGGCACTCCCGACTCCCCAAGCCTGCCGAGGGACGCCACAACGCGACCGGCAACCGGCATGTGAGGACGTTGACCTCGCTGCTAGCGTTGCTGTCAGGAGGTCGTGTTATGAGCACTCTGACGATCAGGCAGTTGGATGAGCGAACCCACGCGCGGTTGCGCGGTCGCGCTGCCAAGCATGGGCGATCGGTCGAGGCAGAGGTGCGGGCGATCTTGGATGCGGCAGTGAACCTGCCCGAGGAGAACATTCTCCTGGCGCTGCACGCCGCTGCCGTCGACGTCGGTGGGGTTGACCTCCCGACACTGGTGCGCACCGACCAGCCACGACCTGTGGACCTATCGTGATCATCGCGGACACGAACGTGGTCTCGGAGTTCATGAAGGACCAACCCGATGCCAACGTGCTCGCCTGGGCGCGAGCCATCGATGCGGCCGACCTGAGCATCTGCGTGGTCACCGTCGAAGAGATCGAACGCGGGTTGGGTCGCCTCCCCGCTGGGCGCCGCTGGCACGACTTGGAACAGCGGTGGCAACAACTGATGGACGTCTTCGCCGACCTTATTGCCGTCTATGACAGGGCGGCTGCCAGCGCCACAGCCCGGATCTTGGTTCACGCTGAGTCGTCCGGCCATCCGATGGGCTTGGCGGACGCCCAGATCGCGGGCATTTGCCTGTCACGTGGCTGGCAGCTGGCGACCAGAAACGTGCGCGACTTCGCCAGCGTCCCAGAGTTGGCTGTAGTGAACCCCTTCGAGTGACGGAGCTACTTCCGCCCAAGACGCTTCACCGGCGCGCGGCAGAAGAGGGCGTCTGGTTTGCCCGCAGCTCCGCGGCCGGCCAGTTCGTGACATCGTGACCGAGCTGAGAAGTGCGCGGTCTCACCGCCGTCACCGGCCCATCACCCGATGGCTGCCATGCGTCGATCGCGATCAGCACAGCGAATAGGGCACCGTCGCGACCAAGTCACCAGCCACGAAAGGATGCACAGCCCGCGTTGGCGAGAGGCGACGCCAGGCCTCCCAGGACGCCGGGTACCGTGTGCTGGTAGGGATGCGAGCATAGGAGCCGGCCCTTGAGTTCGCCGCAGTTCTACTCGGACCGAATCTGCGGGCCCGTCCCCCGAACCCATGAGACGTTCACGGAGTCGACCGCCGAGGACCCAAAGGCACTCATCACCCGGCTCATTCGCGGCGACTGGCTCGCCAAGACGTTCCCCTTCTACTGCCCGGATGGCAACGGCGTTACGTGCACTAACCAAGACGACATCGGTCTTGATCTCTCCGCCCTCGTGCCAAGTGTCATGTGGCCGTTGTGGCAAGATGCCGGCTCGGACGAGACCTTGTTCGACGTGCTGGAGTATGTCGGTCAACAAGTCGCGAAACCTTCTTACGGCGAGTGGCACTCGTTCTTCAGACACTATGAACTGAGGTTCGATGAGAAGACTGGCCAGGCGGAGTTCCGGACCGACGTGAATCTCCTGCTCAGCCGTGGCGGCACACTCTTCGAGATGACTCCCCATGACGTCGAGATCCAGCATCGCGCTCCAAGCACTGGAGGACAAGGCACGATCCGTTGTCCGGCTCCCCGGGCACTGGAGGATCCGATCAACCAGCTGCCTGCACGCTTCCCCGTCACAGCCAAATTGTCGTGGAGTGTCTCGATTAGGCACTGGATCCACGATGCACTCCCGAGTCTGTATCAGGTTATGACACGCCATAGCAGTTTGCTTCATGACACCATTGGTCGCTATGCATCCGCAGTTCGACGCTGCGCGCGGGCCGCCGAACTGGCGCCGAGGTGGTCTGAAGTCGGGTGCAGACAGCATCTTGGCCGAGGCGGTGGCGCTGTGGGCAGGACTACCGTGGAGATCGTGCGGACCGCGGTGGCTCATTGCGAGAGTGTCCACGCCGGTGAGAGCGACAGGAGATGACGTCGATGTCGGTCTCCTGGTTTGATGAGGATCAGGGGCGCAGGGCCGATATGGAGCGCCAGTTGACCGCGCTCCGGGTGGAGAACCAGCGGTTGCGGAACCTGCTCAAGCTGACCGATGGGGTGGAACCACCACCGGCGCAGCCGACGCTGGCCCCCTCGGATCCGGGCCTGGTGACGAACGTGTCACCGCCGGAAGCGAAATTGGCGTTCTATGCGCGGCTGTTCGCGGCGCGACGCGACGTGTACGCGCGGTACTGGGAGAACCCGCGCAAGGGCACGAAGGGCTGGTCGCCAGTGGTGCGCCATCCGTTTCGCAAGGGCTCGGTGTGGGATCGCCGCCCGCTTCCGTTGACGACCGAGGTCCTCGACGCGCATCTGCGGGCTGGCAACGACTTGTTCATCGGCCTGTATCCGCTGCTGCCGGACGCAACCTGCTGGTGGCTGACCGCCGATTTCGACGGAGCGCACGCGATGCTGGACGCCCACGCATACGTGAAGGCCGCCGCCTCACTCGGCGTCCCGTGCGGACTTGAGATCTCCCAGTCCGGCAGGGGTGCGCACGCGTGGACGTTCTTCACCTCCCCGGTCCCCGCGGCGGACGCCCGGGCGATGGGTACCGCCTGTATCCATCGGGCGATGGCGTTGCGCGGATCGATGCAGCTGGCCAGCTACGACCGACTGTTTCCGAACCAGGACACGGTTCCCACTGGCTCCTCCGGAGTCGGGAACCTGATTGCGGCACCACTGAACGGTAATCGCCGCACCGAGAGCGGCACGACGCTCTTCGTGGACCTCGCCACCTGGGAGCCATGGCCCGACCAGTGGGAGTACCTGTCACGCCTGGACCGGATGACTCCCCGCCAAGTAGCGGCGGCTGGCCACACTGAACGTGTGCTCGTCGGGCCCGAGGTCACCCGGCTGAAGGCCTCACCTGCGACCGCCATTCATCCCTCCGTTCCAGCGCAGGTCCGGGCAACGTTGGGGGCAAGACTGACAATGCGTGATGAGGATCTGACACCCGAGTTGTCGGCGGCCTTGCGGCATGCTGCCACGATCCATAATCCTGCCTTCTACGAGGCGCAACGCGCCCGCCGCTCGACGTG
>CALMKG010000427.1 GCA_937867175.1 uncultured Propionibacterium sp.
CTGCGGGTTGTCGTGAACCCCGATGCGATGGCTCCGGGCGTGGCAGTCAACCTCTGGTACCGGGTGGGATCGGCCGACGAGTCGCTGGGCTGTACCGGCTTCGCACACCTGTTCGAGCATCTGATGTTCGCCGGTTCGACGAACGTCGAGAACGGGGAGCACCTGGCCGCAATCCAGGCGGTGGGCGGATCAGTGAACGCAACCACCAGCTTCGACCGCACCAACTACTTCGAGACCGTCGGCCCGCAGGCCCTCGACCTTGCCTTGTGGCTGGAGGCGGATCGGATGAGCGGTCTGAACGTTGACCAGAACAATCTCGACACCCAGCGCGAGGTGGTCAAGGAAGAGAAGCGTCAGCGCTACGACAATGTGCCCTACGGCGACCAGTTGGAGCTGCTGTTGGCACTCAATTTCCCGACCGAGCACGCCTACGGACATCCCGCCATCGGTTCGATGGCCGACCTGGATGCGGCGACGCTGGACGATGTCCAGTGGTTCTACCGCACTTGGTACCAGCCGGCCGCTGCGGTGTTAACGCTGTCTGGGCCGATCAGCGTCGAGCAGGGCCGCGAACTGGCACACCGGTATTTCGGCTGGTTGCCTCACAGCCCAGCTCCGCAAACCCCGGCCGAGCACCCCTTGCCCCAGCACCTGGACAACCCGGAACTGGTCGTCGAACGCGACGTCCCCAGACCGATGCTGCACCTGTGCTGGCGAACCCCGAAGCTGACCCATCCGGACCGGCTCGCGGTCGACCTGCTGCTGGCACTGCTGGCCGACGGCCAGTCATCCCGGCTGCACCGCAAGCTCGTGCGCGACACCCAGCTAGCCGAGGGCATCGGGGGCTATGACCTGGGGCTGGCCCGGGGAGGATCGATAGGGGTCATCTCCAGCCGCGCCCGCGAGGGCGTCGAGCTGGATCGCTTGGCCGAACCCGTGCTCGACAGCCTGGCCGACCTCGCGCAACACGGCCCGAGTGAATCCGAACTCGCCCGGGTCAAGGCCGGATTCGAGCGGGAGTGGCTGTCCGCTCTCGCCGCCGTCGAGGACCGCGCCGACCAACTCGGCTTCTACGCGACCCACTTCGACGACCCGCTACGGATCAACGAAGAACTGGATGAGATCGAACGGCTGGAGCCCACCGACATCGCCAGGGTCGCCGCGCGCTGGTTCGACCCGGACAACCGAGCCACCCTCCGCTACCAGACCAAGGGTGGTGCGGCATGAGCCAGCTGCCACGTCCCGAAGTCGCCGATGCCCATCCGTGGGCGTTCCCCGAACCTCACGAATTCAGTCTCGGCAACGGCGCCCGGGTCTGGCTCTATGACCTGCCCAGCCAGCACGTGATCAGCGCCCAAGTGGTGCTGGACGTGCCAGTCAGCTGCGAGCCGGCGGCGTTGGAGGGGTTGGCCACCATCGCAGTACGAACCAGCGACGAAGGCAGCATCGACCATCCCGGCGCTGAATTGGCGGAACTGGTGGAGGGCCTCGGCGCGATCTACAGTGGCGCGGCCACCCAATCGTCCACAATCTGTCATCTCGAGGTGCCCAGCACCCGACTCAGCGGTTCGTTGGGGCTGCTGGCGGAGATCATCACTCGTCCGGCCCATGACCCTGCGGATGTCGAACGGCAGGTCGCCTTGCGGCTAGCCCAGATCGAGCAGTCGATGGCGCGCAGTTCCTCGGTGGTTCAGCTGGCCTTCCAGCGCGCGGTCTTCGGCCCTGGGTGCCGGGAGGGACGCCCGACCGCCGGGCGGATGGCGACGGTGGCTGAGATCGGTCGCGATGATGTCGTGGCCTTCCATCAGCGCTGGTGGCGTCCGGACGGGGCAACCATCATCCTGGCGGGGGCGCTGCCAACGGATGCCGACCGGTTGGTTACCGACGCCTTCGAAGGCTGGCTGCCCAGCGGCGAGCGCGCATTCCACGAGCAGCCCCGACCCAACCCGGCCGGCCCTCAGATCTGGGTGGTCGACCGACCCGGTGCGGTTCAGGCCGACATCCAGATCGGCATGGTGACGCCTGACCGGCACGACCCGCGATGGGCCGCGCTCGAGGTGGCTGCCTGCGCGGTCGGCGGCTCCTTCGCGTCCAGACTCAACGCTGTGCTGCGAGAGGAACTCGGGTACACCTATGGCGCGCACGCCGGCTTCCGGCCCCTGCGCGGTGCCAGCACCTTCGTGGTGCGGACGAGTTGCCGCACCGAGGTGGCCGCCGCCGCGACCGCCGAGGCACTGCGCTTGCTCGATGTGGCCGCCGCTCCGTTCAACGCTGACGAGATCGCGGACGCCCGCACCTACCTGCTCGGGGTGGCGCCGCTGCACTTCCAGACCGCGGACGCCATCGCCGACCAGGCCAGCACGCTGGCCGGCGCCGACATGCCCGCGACTTGGGTGAACACCCATCAGCGACAGGTGGCCGCGGTCAGCACCGAACAGGTGAACCGGGCGTTCGCTGAAGTGGTGCGTCCTGCCCAGCTCAGCGTCGTACTCTGCGGGGATGCGGGGCGCCTGCTCAACGACCTGACCTCCGTGGGCCTGGAGGCCGAGGTCGTTGAGCTGGAAGCCTGAACCAATCAGCGCATGGCGTTCTGGGCATCGGCCAACCGCTGCCGGGCGATCTCGACCTGGCGCTGGTAACCTCCGAGGTCGCCGTTCTTGAGCGCCTGGTCGGCAGCTGTATAAGCCTGTGCCGCCGCGTCGAGGGCGGCCTGCGCTGCCGCGACACCGGTGGTTGGCGCAGAAGAGCCTTCCTGACCGGGCGGCTGGGCAGCGACCGGCTCCTCACCAGTGGTGACCCCGGCATCGCCTTCGAAGACCATGTCCAGTGACTCCTGCAGGGTTTCGCCGATGCCGATGTGATCGCCGAACCGCACCACGACGTAGCGCAGCAAGGGGTAGGACGACTCTGCCTTGCCCTGGGTATAGATCGGGTTGACGTAGATCAGACCGCCGCCCAACGGCAATGTCAGCAGGTTGCCGTAGACCGGTTCTGCCGCTCCCTGACTGGTGAACGGCAGCAGGGCCTGCTGGACGCGTTGGTCGGTCTGGATCGCGTTGAAGGTCTGGTTCGGACCCGGCACCTGGTGGGTGTCAGACAATCGCAGCACACGGATCCGGCCGTAGTCCGGGTTTGCCGCGTCGGCGACCACCGCCATGTATGCACCCAGGTTCTCTCGCTCGTTCGGCACGAAAACCGTTGTCTGGCTGAAGATGGGCATCTGGTCGCCAGGCCATTTGATTGACAGGTAGTAGGCCGGCTCCTTGGTGTCGGTGAAACGCGGGTCGTTGGGGATACGCCACAGGTCGGACTGCTGGTACCAGGCGTCAGGGTTGGTCATGTGGTAGCGGCTCAGGATCTGACGCTGCACCTTGAAGATGTCCTGTGGGTAGCGCAAGTGCGCCATCAGGTCAGGGCTGATCTCGTCGGCAGACTTCAGCATTCCCGGGTAGACCTTGTCCCAGGTCTGCAAGATCGGGTCCTCGGTGTCCCAGGCATAGAGCGTCACCGAGCCGTCGTAGGCATCCACCACTGCCTTGACCGAGTTACGCATGTAGTTGACGTCGCGTCGTTCCGCGCCGATCGGGCTCCAGCTGATATTCGAGTCGCTCGTGGCGGTCGCCAGATCGACACGCTGCGAGTTGGGGTAGCTGTTCGACGTGGTGTAGCCGTCGAGCAGCCAGACGACCCGTCCGTCGACGATCGCGGGATACGGATCCTTGTCGATGTTCAGCCAGGGGGCCACCTTCGCGACGCGCTCCTGGGGCGTCCGGTCGAACAGGATGACCGAGCCCTCATGGACCCGGTTGCTGAGCAACAGGTTGATGTCACCCAGCCGGGCCGCGAACATCGAACGGACGAAGAAGTTGCCCACCGGAACACCACCACTGCCGGTGTAGGTAGTGTACGTCTCGGCGCTGGACTCGCCTCCCCCGGGGGTGTCCAGTTCGATCGAGCCCTCGCCCTCCCGGCCACCCACGACCGAGTAGTCGATGGTGTTCTCGCCGAAGTAGACCCGGGGTTCGGTCTGCTCCAGTGCGCCCACTGGGGGGATATCCCGGACGATCCAGCTCGGCTCACCGCTGGCTTGGCGACGGTTGCCGTAGGCGCCCACCATTGCGTAGCCATGGGTGTAGACCGTGTGCACGTTGTTCCAAGTCTGGTTTTCTGCCGGCAGGCCAGCCACGTTCAGCTCACGGACCGCGACGATCGCGTCGGTCTCCTGCCCATCAATGGTGTACCGATCGACATCCAGTACGTCTGGGAACGAGTAGTAGCCACGCACCTGCTGCAACTGCTCGAACGTCGGGGAGATCACTTGGGGATCCATCAGCCGGATGCCGGGTAGCGCAGCCGCGTCGGCGATCAGCTGGCCCGCGCTGACCGCTGTGGTCGCCGCGTAATCGGTTATCTCAACATCGTCGATGCCGTAGGCATCCCGAGTCGCCGCTATCTGGTTCACGATGTATGGGCGTTCTCGATCGGGCTCGTTCGGCCGGACGTCGAAGCGCTGCACAATGCCCGGGTAGAGCCCCTGCAGGATAAGACCCGCCGCCACTGCGAGGGCCACTGCCGCCACGGGCAGCATCCAACGACGGAGCTTGGCGTTGACGAAGAAGAGCACCGCGCAGAATATGCAGATGATCGCCATGATCAACTTGGCCGTGATGCGGGCGTTGTCGTCGGTGTAGCCGATGCCGGTCATCAGGTCGTCGTTGTCTGAGATGGCGAAACCGTAGCGTCCCAGCCACTGGTCCACGGCGAGGGCCACCATGATCAGACCCATCAGGACCGACAAGTGCGCCTGCGCCCTGGCAGTGAACGGGTTGCTGACCTTGATCTCGGGGGCCTGACCCTCGATCGGGGCGCTCACGCGCAACGGGGTACTGCGCATTGAGCCTGCTATGAAGTGCACAGTGGCCGCGGCCAGCAGCGAAATGATCAGGGTCCAGGTCACCTGGCTGACGACGAATCGCCACCAAGGGAGCTCGAAGATGAAGAACGAGATGTCGAGGTTGAAGTACGGATCGGTGGTGCCAAAGGCAGTGCGGTTCAGCCACGCCAAGAACATGTCCACGTTGGCCACCGAGCTCACACCCGCCAAGATGCCCAGCACGACTGAAGGCACGGCGATGAACAGGATCGTGCGTCCGTCCATGACCTGGCGGTAACGGTTCAGTGTGGACGAGGACGAGGCGGAGGACGCACCCAACAGCGCAGGACGCAACCGGTGCGCGATCACCATGTTGATCCACACAGCGATGCCCATCAACGCGCCGAAGATCAGGAACAGGCCGACCGTGTTCACCAGTCGGACCCGGAAAACCTGGGACGCCTCAACCGAGCGATACCAGAGCAGATCAGTCCAGATCCGGGAGAAAAGCATGAATCCGAGCACCACCACCGCAAGGATGACGATGGTCGGGGCCAGAGCTCCCCGCCGATGCGACTCGGTCGGCTCACGGGTCATCGTGCTCATGCGTTTCCTTCGTTGTCATGCAGCGTCCACGCCACAGCTTGGGTCAATGCTGGCACCATCTCCGCACCAACCAGGAGATCTTCAGGGTTCGAGGCCAAGCGAGCCACACAGTGTGAAAGGACCTGGTGATCGCGCTGCCGAAGCGCTCCGGCCACCACCCGCACGTCACTGCGCAGCGGATGGCTGGCCACGTACTCGGCTGCCAACTGCGGGTCGTCGGGGATCGTTGCCTCCACCTCGGCCGGCAAGAAGCTGCGTTCAGTGGCCAACGCGCAGCCGGAGACGGCCGACGGCCAGCTGATCCGCGCCAGAGCTGTCAACAGGTCGGTGCCCGGCCGGAAGTCATCCTGCTCGATCGACGACAAAGCCCCTGGCGCGGTAACTGTGAGCTGCCCCGCCAGACTCGGTTCAGCGGCCAGCAGTTCATCGGTCGGCACCAACGCAAACAGGCGTGCGGGCTGGTCCCAGCCGGCACGTCCGACGAACCTTTCTATCTCGACGAGGGCCGCGAGCAGCCGCTCGGTCTGTTGGTCTGGCTGCTTCAGCATCGCGGCGCCTGGTCAGCCGTTGCGGGATCCTTCAGAGCCTCCAGGCTGGCGATGGCGTCATTGAGCGTTGTCGCCTTCACGACGGTCATCGGCGTGCTGAAGCCTTGAAGGTCGGCGCAGTTGCCGGCGGGCACCACCAGGATTTCGGCTCCTGCGCGCTGGGCGGCGCGCACCTTCTGCCGCAATGCACCTACCGTGCCGACCTCTCCGGAGACCGACACCACTCCGGTGGCAGCGATGTTGCGCCCGTCGATCAGCGATCCCGGCGTGAGTTCATCGTAGACACCCAACGCGAACGCCAAGCCTCCGGACGGCCCCACCACCTCAGGATCAAGCCCGAATTGGACGTCAACCGAATGCTGGTAGCTGTTCTCCAGTTCGAAGCCGAGCTTGGGGATCGAGGGATCGTCCTGCGCCGCCACAGTGGTGACCGAAGCCTCCAATTGTCGGCCAGCTCGGATCAGGCCCAGACGCACCACTGTGCCGGGCTCGATCTGGCTGAGCACCGTCTGAACCTCCGAACGTCGCGAAACTACTGAGCCATCGACCGTCGTCACCAGATCGCCGACCTCGACCTTTCCGTACGCCGGGCCCGAACTGGAAACTTGCGTAACCAACGGCAGCGGTGTGACTGGGATGCCGGCCGCCAGCAACGCCGCCACCACCGCGTCCCGCTGGGAGGTTACCATCTGCTGGGTCTGGTCTGTCTGCTGCTGCGTGCTGGGGCGCCCGATCGGGTAGACGATCTCTCGTGGCAGGACCGTTTGAGCCGGCAGCGCGTACGCCAGCAAGGCCTGCGGCAGGGTCATGTCGGCGTTCTGGCTGGTGACCGCAACCGTGGTGAGCTGGAGTTGTCCGTTGGTCGGGTAGGTGGACGCGCCACTGATCTGTAGGACGGGTTGGCCGTCGCGATCTCCCAGAAGGTCGGTGACTTCACCGGGCGTCCAGCTGACGAAGGGCACCGGCATCAACGAGATCAGGGCGATGAGCAGCACGAACAGGGCCGTGGACACCGTTGCCGTCCAGCCTTGCTTGGTCATCGAGCCACCTCACGAACCGCCTGTACTGCCCCTTACCCTACCGGCTGTGGCCAACCAGCCACTCGCACAGTTGCCCGCTGCGGAACAATGGACGCATCCACTACGGACGAAACGGTGAGCGATGAACGACGAGACAGCGGGCCCCGGCCCGGATCCCGAGCCTGAGGACCCTATGGCCAAGTGGTTCTCTCAATTCAACACCCCGGGCGGACAGTTCGATTTGCAGCGCCTGCTCGCGCAGGTCCAGCAGGCGATGTCGTCCATGTCGGGTCGCACTGACTCATCCGGCATCGATTGGGCACAGACCACTTCGGCGGCCAGGCACGTCGTCGCATCGCTCGGCCCCGATCCCGCTCCCAGCAAGACCGATCAGCGCCAGGTGGCGGAGGCCGCCCGGTTGTCGTCGCTGTGGCTCGACCAGAATGTGGCCTTCGACCAGTTGACACACCAACCGGCAGCCTGGAGTCGGGCGGAGTGGGTCGAGCAAACCACCAAGTCCTGGCGTACCGTCGCAGAGCCGATCGCCACCCGGATCGCCGACGCACTGGCCAACTCGTTCGGGCGACAATTTGAGGCAGCGGAGGGTACGCCGCCCGAACTTGCGCAGTTCAGCGCCATGTTCGCCCCCATGCTGCGGGCCTCAGCCGGTTCGATGTACGCGATGCAGCTGGCCAAGGCCATCGGCAAGATCGCCAGCGAGATCGTCTCCGGTAGTGAAATCGGACTGCAACTGCTGCCGCAGGCCCAGATCGTGCTGCTGCCCGCCAATCTCGCGAAGTTCTCCGAAGGGCTTGGCGTGCCCGATGACGATGTGCGGCTCTACCTGACCGTCCGCGAGGAGGCCCGGCAGCGGTTGTTCGCCCACGTCAGCTGGCTCGGCCCCCACGTGCTTTCGCTGCTGGAGCAGTACGCCCGCCAGATATCCATTGATGTAGGCGCGTTGACCCAGGCGATTGATGTCGAGGACATGGGGTCGCTCACCTCGCAACGACTGGTTGAGCTGAGCGAGCAGTTGCAGGGCAAGCTCTTCTCCCCTAGCCAAACCCCTGAGCAGGTGGAGGTGCTGGGCCGGCTGGAGACGCTGTTGGCGCTGGTCGAGGGCTGGGTGGACGAAGCGACGGCCAACACCGTCGCGATCTGGATGCCCCATGCGGCCGAATCGTTGGCCGAGGCGGTGCGCCGTCGCCGAGCCACCGCGAACCCGAGCCAAGAGCTGTTCTCGACGCTGGTGGGTCTGGACATCCGACCGCGGCGGGTGCGGGACGCGGCCAACATGTGGGCGGTACTCACCCGGGCCCGCGGCGTGACTGGACGTGACGCGGTCTGGTCGCATCCCGATCTGATGCCAACCGCCGAAGACCTCGACGACCCGTTACGGATGGTCGAGGCGGGCCGTCAGGAGCCAGCGGCCGATGAGATGGACTTGGCGTTGGCCCAACTGCTGGAGCAGGCAGAACAGGAACGCCGCGACGAATCCGATGAAGGTAGGTAGCCGACGCTCAACGGGCGGCCGACCAGCCCTCCAGATAACCTTCGGCGCGTTCGGTCAGCGGGTAGTTCCCCAGCAATTCCTTGAAGCGGCGCCCGTGTTTCGGCTCCACCAGATGGACCAGTTCGTGGGCGAGCACGTAGTCGAGCACCCATTCGGGCATCTGCCGCAGCCGGTGGCTGACGCGGATCGCCCCTGAATCGGTGCTGCACGAGCCCCATCGGTGGTCCATGTTGGTCACCCAGCGAACCGATGCCGGCCGTAGCTGGTGGCCCACCACGTCGTCGAGGTAGTTGGTGGCGACCTGGGCCGCCCGGGCAGCCAGGTCAGCGTCCGAACCAGCGGGGCGGGCGCGTTTGTCGGCGATGCGCCGCACCATCGTGTCCACCCACTCCTGCTCGGCTCGCGCTCCCAGGGTGGCCGGCAGCAACAGCACGATGCGGTCCGCCTCAACGCGCGCCGTCACGGTGCTGCGCCGCTTCGCGCTGCGGCGGACCTCAATCTCGCTGATGCCGGCTGGCAGCTTCGGCACCCGCAACGCGGCGGTTGGCAGTACCTCACTGGTCGGTCGGGCAACACTTCGCTGCGGCATGGTTCCTCCTTGACGGCTGGCGGAATCGGGCACTACGGTGACTGCAGCGGCCCTCGGAGCCCCGGCTGCGCGCAGGGGAAGGCGTGCAACCACAAGCCCCGAGGGCTTTGCTTTTCCGGTCGACAACGCGTTGTCTTGCTGCGATGTGACTGGCCGTGCGACTAGACTCACCGCTCAGCGGCTGGGATTCGTGATGCGGGTTCCGGCGTTCAGGACCTGACCCCAGTGCAAGGAGAATGCGATGGCCGAGGAAACCTTCGAAGGCGAGTTCTACTGCGTCAAGTGCAAGCAGAAGCGCGAGGCCAAGGGCAACGTGGTGGTCAACGACCGGGGCACCAAGATGGCCAAGGGCAAGTGCCCGGTGTGCGGCACCAACCTGAACCGTATCCTCGGCCGCGCCTGACGACCGTCGCGGTCGCCGATCACGCTCACCCCCGCGCATGTGCCGCAATCAAATCGACGACCTCTTCGCCGTACCGGTCAGCCTTCGCCAAACCGATGCCCGGGATGCGCAGGAGGCTGGCGCGGTCGGCTGGGCACTGCTCGGCAAGGGCACGCAACGTGGTGTCTGTGAAGACCACGAAGGCCGGCAACGATAAGGCCTGCGCGGTCGACCAGCGCCAACTCCGTAACGCGTCGAACAGCCCTTCGTCGTAGTCAGCCGGGCAGCCGGGGTGGCGTCCCAACTTGATCGCTGCGGCCTCACTGAGCGGCTCACCGCAGACGCGGCAATTCGGCAGCGCCCGCGTTCTGGGCTGGCTGCGGCGCGACCTCCCTGTTGATGCCTCGGACAGCTCACCCGCCAACCCTGCACGCCGCAGGTAGCGCGACGGCCCCCGATTCCCCCGACCGGACGCTCCACCCTTCGCCCAGGACAACCGCAATCCGGTGCGGGCGCGCGTCAGCGCCACATACAGCAACCGCTTCTC
>CALMKG010000428.1 GCA_937867175.1 uncultured Propionibacterium sp.
CAGGCATGACTACACCCAACGCGGCAGCCCGACTGTTCTGGTGCAGAAAAGAGCTCGGTCACGTCATGCTCCACGGCCCTGACAACGCCGACGCTGCCATGCACCGCGGCAGCGCCGAGGTCGAAGCCGAGTCGGTCGCCCTCATGGTCGGAGCAGCGCACGGGTTGGCGACCGATGACTACACGATCCCGTACGTCGCCTCGTGGGCATCCGGCGTTCCCGGCAAGACGCCGGTCGAGGTCGTGCAGTCGGCCGCCGAACGAGTGCGCGGCGCGGCCGTCACGATCCTCGACAAGCTCGACACCCCGCAGGTCGGCGACGGCAACCCGCCCGGACTCGACCGCGAGGCGCTCGCCGCCGACCGGGGTGCTGCTCCAGTGCAGACGGTCGCGCAGCGACAGGTGGAGCCGATCGGGCTATGAGCATGACTAGCAGAGCCGCGCCCTACCGCCGCGACGACCGCCAGACCATGCGCGTGCCCGTGGTGATGCCGCTCGTCGAAGTCGACATCGACCACAAGGGCTACCTGGCAGTTGCGCTCGACCGCGAGCCCTACTCGGCCGACGGGTCGCTCACCCGCGATGACCTTAAGCCCCTGGTCAGCGACATCGCGACCGACCTCCGCACGCCGATCCGAGTCGAGGTTCGGGAAGCCGATGACTCGAGCTTCATCGACATCGTCATGCCGAGACGACAGGCAGCCGAGCCCGCGCCTCCTGCCGCCCGCGCCGCGCTGGCGTCTGCCTTCGGGATCTCGGGCGATGGCTTCTCTGCCGGCGAACAAGTGGAGGTGTGCGTTGTCGTGGCTCGACAGGTCGCGGACGGCGACGGCACCGCCCAGCTTCGCTTGCCACCCGCGCTGCTCGCGGAGCACCCGCGGGTTTTCCTGGTCGGACGAACGTCGGGGGTTGTCGCCCTCAGCGAGGGAACGCCGTGAACCCGCGAGGGCAGGGCGTCGACGACGACCTGGCCAACCTCGGGCTCATCCTCATCGCAGCCGTTGGCGTCCTTGCCGCGATCCTGCGACTTGCCGGATCGGTCGCCGCCTTCGCGTCGGGAAGCGCGCAGCCCCAGGGTGGCTCGGAGGCAGGCTTCCGAGTAATCAGCCATCCCGGTGATCCTGCCACCGCCCTCGCCGCCGACGGCCTCGCCGCGTGGATCTACTGGCTCGTGCTCGTCCTGATGGTCGCAGCGGTCGTGGCGAGTGCGCTGGTGTTGTGGCGGCGCATCGGATCGATAAAACACAAGACCACGCACGACCCGCGGCGCCTGGCCGGCGTTGCGACTGCTCGCGACGTACGGTCTGTTGCCTCACAGAAGGCACTGCTGTCGCGCGGCCGGACCTTGCGGCCGTCGCTCGACGAACCCGAGCCGTCCGACATCGGCTACCTGCTCGGCCGCTCCCGTGGGCAGGGTGTGTGGGCATCCGTCGAGGACTCGATCCTCCTGCTCGGTCCACCGAGGTCGGGCAAGGGCTTGCACCTCGTCATCAACGCGATCCTCGACGCACCCGGCGCTGTGATCACCACCGCGACCCGGCCCGACAACATCGCCGCCACCCTTACCGCCCGACAGGATCGCGGCCCGGTCGCCGTCTTCGACCCGCAACGCCTGGCCGAAGGTCTGCCCGCTGGCCTTCGCTGGTCACCCGTGCGGGGCTGCGAAGACCCGCTCACCGCGATGATCCGCGCCACGGGTCTCGCATCGGCCACCGGCCTGTCGGCCGGAGGCGTCGAGTCCGGCGGATTCTGGGAAGGCAAGACCAGAACCGCTCTCCAAGCCCTGCTCCACGCAGCCGCACTCGACGACCGTTCCCCCCGCGAGCTATTCGGCTGGACCCTCGCACCCTCGGCTGCTGCCGACGCGGTCGCGATCTTGTCGAGCAACCCCAAGGCTGCACCCGGCTGGGCCGACTCCCTGGAGTCGATGATCCACTCAGACCCTCGCACCCGCGACTCCGTCTGGATGGGCGTCTCGCTCGCGCTGTCGTGCCTCGCCGACCCTCGCGTCCTCGACGCGGTATCCCCGAAGCCGGGCGAGCACTTCGATCCCGTCGACTTTCTCACCAACAACGGCACCCTCTACCTGCTCGCCACCGGAGCCGGAGCGGGCGCATCCTGGTCTCTCGTCGCAGCGTTCATCGAAGACCTCGTCGAGACCGCCCGCCACCTCGCAGCCTCGTCGCCGGGGGCACGACTCGACCCACCGCTGCTCCTTGCCTTGGATGAGATCGGCAATCTCTCGCCGCTCCCGTCCCTTCCCGTGCTCATGGCGGAAGGCGGCGGCACGGGGATCACGACCATGCCCGCCCTCCAGTCGCTGTCCCAGGCACGCGACAAGTGGGGCGACCACGCAGCCGGCGCAATCTGGGACGCCTCCATCGTCAAGGTCATCCTCGGCGGTACGTCGTCAGCCCGCGACCTCCAAGACCTCTCAGCGTTAATCGGCGAGCGCGACGAGCGCACCGACACCACCTCTGTCGGCGAGTACGGCTCCCGCTCGCTCCAGCGTTCGACCCGGCGCGTCCCGGTGATGCCGCCAGAGACCATCCGCACGCTGCCCTTCGGCACGGCGCTCGTCCTGCTCCGCAGCGCCCCACCACTGATCACTGACCTGCGTCCTTGGACCGCTCGGAAGGAGGCGGCGCAGCTCCGCGACGCTCGCATCGCGGTCGAGGGGGCCTTACAACGACGGTAGCCCGGCCGATCCTGTCGGACCCCACTGGCATGGTGACTCCCGAAGCCCCGGACGCACGTAACCAGGAGAAGACAGATGAGTGAGGGCCGGATCACCAAGAGCGACCTCGACTGGTGGTTGGAGTTCGCCGTCACTCGAGAGTGGACGTTCGCCAAGACCTACGCGGAGACGGCGCCGCACCACTACATCGTCGAAGGCCGCACCCCCGGTGTGACCCACGACGACATGGTTCGCGCCGCCCGTGTGATTCACACCCTCGGGTCGCCGGGGAAGTACTACTCGCTGACCAAGATCTACCTCGTGAGCCCCGACGGGCGGTACCGCTGGTGGACCGAAGACAACCACTTCACCGACACGACGCTGGTCAACCGCGCAACCACTGAGCTGTCCTACGGCATTCAGAACGCGCCGCTCACCGCCAGCGGAGCCTGGTCGATCTTCGACGGCGTGGCGACGACCTGGGACGCCGACCATCCCGCGTACGACGGCGAGGCTGAGAGCCACGCCGTCATGCTCAGCAAGGTGCGTGGCTCCTTTCCGCCGCATGTCCTCGACCTCGGCTGCGGGACAGGGCGAGTGCTCGACCTCGGACTCGCGACCCCTGATCGGTACGCCGGCGTCGACTCCAGCCAGGCCATGCTCAACATGCTCGTGCGCAAGCATCCAAAGGTCGCCGCCGTCTACCCGATGAACGTCACCGATGCGGTGGAAGCGGGGACGTTCACCGACGGACAATTCGACTGGGTCTTCCTGGACTCCACCGTCGAGCTAACCGACGCCCACAGCGCGCAAGTTGACCGGATCGCCCGGCTGGCCGTCATCGAAGTCCGCGGCCAGGTGTGGCAACTCAAGGACGTCCGGGAGGCCACTG
Source organism: uncultured Propionibacterium sp. (assembly GCA_937867175.1). Taxonomy (GTDB): domain Bacteria; phylum Actinomycetota; class Actinomycetes; order Propionibacteriales; family Propionibacteriaceae; genus Brooklawnia. The sequence continues at coordinate 3,569 of CALMKG010000428.1, forward strand.
CCCAACGCCTGGTCGCGGCGAGTCGCAGAATGAGCGAGGCGTCGTGACGAGCTTCCCGACTCCCGGCTCGAGGGCTCGATCGTCCCCGCGCCCACGGCACCATCCATAGGATTGTGCCGATGACCCACTACACCCGTTCCGCCGAATTGATGAGGAAGCTCGTGATCAGCGACGAGCTGTCCGGCGAGTTCGTCATCCCGTCGTACCAGCGGGGCTATCGCTGGGGCGCAACCGAGGTTGTGAAACTCCTGGACGACATCGACAACGATGTCATCGCTGCACCGATGCCGCGCAGCTACTACCTTCAGCCCATCGTCGTCACTTGGCGGGAGTCCTCGGGCAACTGGGAGTTAATCGACGGCCAGCAGCGCCTCACCACCCTCTATCTGATCGTCAGGTACCTGCGCGACAGCAACTGGCTTCCCCGGGCCAAGGTCAACTACTCCCTGACGTACGAGACTCGGGAGAACAGCCGCAAGTACCTAGACACTCTCGACCCAGCGCTGCGGCACGAGAACATCGACTTCCACTACATCTACTCGGCCTACGAGGCGATCGAGAAGTGGTTCGAGGACCAACCGGACCCCGAGGGTGCAGCGATCAACGTCCGCAAGGCGTTGGCCGAGAGCGTCTACCTGATTTGGTACGAGGCACCCGAGGGCACTGACAACAACGAGCTGTTCAGGCGCCTGAATGTAGGGCGGATTCCGCTCACCGATGCCGAGCTGATCAAGGCCCTCGTCCTCTCCAAGATCGGCGCCGGCGGGAGTCGGTCAGAGCGCCAAGAGCAGGTGGCCGTGCAGTGGGACTACTTCGAGCGGGAGCTGCGTGACCCTGAGCTTTGGGCCTTCATCACAGCATCGAGCAAGGAGTGGCCGACCCACATCGACCTCCTGTTCCGAGCAATGGCGGGAAGCACCGACGGCAAGGAGCAGCACCGATACTGGGTGTTCGAGGAGCTAAGGCCACGCATCGAGAACTCGGCTGCTGAGTTCTGGCGAGACGTCGTCCGGATGCACGGTCTCATTACAGGATGGTTCCACGACCGCACGCTGTACCACCTCATCGGCTTCCTCATCGCCACGGGAGGCCGGTATGAGTTCGAGCGCATCGTCGAGTTGGCGGAGGGCCGGACTAACAAGTCATTCCGGCAGGCGCTGGTGCAGCGCATCCGCAGCCGAGTCGGCGAATCCCGATCTGGACTCGATGCTCTCAACTACGAGGAGAACCGAGACGAGTGCCAAGACATCCTGCTTCTGATGAACGTCGCAACTGTTCTCGGCGCCGTTAACGAAAATCTGGTCGCCAGCGAGGACGGCGAGCGGTTCTCCTTCTATGCCCATGCCAGGAGCAGCTGGTCCGTGGAGCACATACACGCGCAGAATGCAGCACCCCTTACCCGGGCAAAGCAGTGGAGGACCTGGCTGGAGCTTCATCGCCGAGGCATCGACGCACTCCCAGGGCGCTCTCAGAAGGAGAACGCCGACTTGTTCAGCCGGATCGATTCACTAATCGAGTCCATCGACGCCCGCGAGGTGGGCATTGAGGCGAGGTTCAGGAAGTTGGAGAACGAGATCGTCGCCGCCTTCGCAGCAAGCGGCGATCCCGTGATCGGCGACGACGTTCACCTACTCCCAAACCTTGCGCTTCTAGATCGAGGGCACAACAGCGCGCTAGGCAACTCTGTATTCGAGGTGAAGAGGCAGGAGATCCTTCGCCTTGATCGTGCGGGTTCCTACATCCCGCCGTGCACACGCAACGCCTTCCTCAAGTACTACACCGACGATGCCGACCAGCAGATCCACATGTGGGGACCGCAGGATCGGAAGGCGTACTACGACGTCATGCGCGACGTCCTCGCCCCCTACCTAGTGCCCGAGCCTGCGGAGGTTTCGTCGTGAAAGGGTTCCCCACCACCTACTCCGGGATCTTCGACAGTGCCCCTGACGAGCGCCCGACCATCAGCAGCATCGAGATTCCCATCATCCAGCGCGACTACGCGCAGGGACGGGAGGACAGCGACACAGTCACGATCCGCCGCGACTTCCTTGACGTACTCATCCGCGCTCTGACCACGGCGGACTCCGTGGGTCTGGACTTCATCTACGGTGAAGTTGCCGGGGGCGTTCTCAAGCCACTCGATGGCCAGCAGCGATTGACCACGCTGTTTCTCTTGCACTGGTACGTGGCTTCACGGGCCGGAACGCTGGACGCGAGTGCGCCGTGGAGCGAGTTCCGGTATGCCACCCGCCTTAGCGCCGAGTACTTCTGTCGCGAAATCGTTTCCCACACTTGGCCGGCGGACGACGCTGATCCGGTGGACTGGATCACCGACCAGCCCTGGTACCTATTCCCTTGGCGTACCGATCCCACCATCGAATCGATGCTGGTGATGATCGGTGCGATCCACGAACGTCTATCCAGCGGCGACCACGACTTCGAGACGCTGTGGGAGCGTCTGACATCTCCAGATGACGCCGCGATCTCGTTCTTGTTCCTGCCAATCGACGACATGGAGTCAGGAGACGATCTCTACATCAAGATGAACTCGCGGGGGAAGCCCCTCACCGAGTTTGAGGTGTTCAAAGCGCGGCTGGAGCAGTTGCTCGCTAGCACCGGACCTCAGACAGAGCTCAGCGAGAAGCTGGACCGAGAGTGGTCGGACCTCCTGTGGCACTACGAGGGTGGGGACTCCCTCGTCGACGACGAGTTCATGCACTACTTCGCCTTTATCGTCGACGTTTGCGAGTGGCGGACCGGATCGACCCGAACCCCAGACACACTGCTCCAACGTGCACAGCGGGTCTTTGTCGATCACGAGGACGCGCAGACCCACCTTGGATTCTTGTTTTTCGCGTTCGACACCTGGGTCGGCGAGACGGCATCCAGCAACGTGCCCGCGGAAGTGCTCACCGATCTGTTTCGAGTGGATGGCAACGCGGAGTCGGGGCTGCTGTTGTTCGAGTCGCAGGACCCGAATCTCTTCGCGGCCTGCCTCGAACACTACGGAACCAAGCAGTTCTCGCTCGCCGAAACGATTCTGCTGTTCGCCGTGATCATCTTCCGGCAAAAGTGTCCTGAAGGATCAAGAGAGGACCTCGGTCAACGGTTGCGGTCGCTGCGCAACATCGCGGAGTCCGCACCGGACGATGTCCGCAATGAGTACATGCCCGAACTGATCGCGTCAACGATCAGGTTGATGACCGCCCCACCCGACTCATACCTCGATGGGTTGAAGAGGTTCAACCAGGCTCGCATCGACGACGAGAAACTCAAGCGTGACCTGCTTTCGGCGCATCCCCAGCTGCAGGAATCGGTGCATGCGCTTGAGGACCACGAGCTACTCAGGGGACGACTCTTCGCGTTCAACCTGGACGCCGCCACCATCGATGCGCGCGGCGAGACCTTCCGTGCCGTCACCTCAATCGACGCCCTGCCACGACTGGCCCCAGCCCTTCTCACCAAGGGCGACTACTCGCGATCCCTCGGCACCCGGAGACAGTTCGGCATGCCCGGGCAACGTCGCGGTGGCGGCTCGTGGAGAGACGTCCTCACGGGCGGATCACGAGACGGACGAGCAGCGCTGCGGGATGCCGCCGACCAACTCCTCGAAGATGTAGCGAGCCGCGACGAACCCGCAGTCGACGCCTTGGAAACAATCGTGAACGAGTGGCTAACGGAGCAGGAGGCGGCTTGCCGCTACGACTGGCGCCACTACTTCGTACGCTACCCGAGCATGCTGAGCGCACCGCAGGGGATCTATGTGGGCGAATACGACTCCGATGGAGTCGGGTACGGCTACCGGGTCGACATGCTCAAAGGCGGCGACTACCGCGCAGCCTTCACCGACCCATACCTCCTCGCGGTGTGGGAGGAGCTTGGACAGCCTCAAGGGCTCACGAAGCCGGAGTTCCGTAGCTGGGACTACACGGGGACCGAGAAGACGATGAAGCTGTCGGCGTCCGGAACCGGCATTCGCAGCCGGGATGCAGGATTCGAGATCCTCCCGCCGGACGACGCAGCCCAAGTAGCCCTAGTCCACGCCGCCCTGGAGCCCTTAGGCATCGATAGCGACAACATCGTCCGCGTGAGCCCGAGGGACAGGCACTCCGAATCCCTGGATTCGGAGGACCGCATACAGGTAGGCATCCAATTGACACAAGCGCTGCTCAAGGCCGGCCTGTAACCCTCGGAGACTGGCTCGCCCAGTGGCCGATCCTGCCGAACCTGCCCCGTCGTACAGTCCATGACGAAACCGATCCGGACCTTCAGCGTGCCTACAGGGTGCTCGCCACCATCGATGACCGTAGACCTATACAAACAGCACACTTGTGGTGGCCGTTGTCTTGGCCGCCGCGTTTACGACGAGCCGACCGGCATTCCACCGAGGTCGAACGACGCGGTGGGCAGTGCCCAGGTGATCGAACCCGCTGGTGTGTGGATGTTGGTGAAGCCGACGCAGCCGTAGACGCCGTGGGCGCTGCATCCGTAGTCGTTGCCGAAGATGGTGTCGTCGCCGACGTAGATGGCGACGTGTCCGACGCCGTCGTTGCTGTCGTATGAGATCACCGCCCCGACTGGGGGCGCAGAGCTGGCGCCCGTCCCATGGGATTGGGCCAGTCCCGCGTCGATGATGCCTTGGGCGACGTCTTGGCCGTTGCCGTACCCGCGGCCGAGGCCAGTCCCCCCATAGAGGGCGTCGACCACCTTCGGGCACTGATTGCTGTAGGTGCAGGGTGCTCCGATCGTCCACGACAGTTCACACAGGCCGGTTGGCGTGTCGAGCATCGCGGCGATGCGCTCATGAAGGTCGGTCAAGAGCTCGGATGAGACGTCAGTCAGGGATGTTGTGGCCGTGGTGTCGCAGGTCGGATTGACAGAGGTCGCCGAGTCTGGGGTGGGGGCGTCGCGACGCTGCGCGGTCGTTGCAGTGGTGTGGACGTACGGGTGGTCGGTGTAGTGCTGCGCACCGTCGTTGGTGGTGCGGTCGACGACGGTGTCGGTGAAGGTGACGGTTGGGCTCCCGGCGATCCAGTCGATCTGGTCGTCGGTCGGGTTGGCGGTCGCCCAGCCGATGGTCAGTTCTTGGAAGAGTTCCCGGAATCGGGTGCGGTCGTTCATGTCTCCGGTCAGGAGCAGCGGGGTGTCCGGGGCGCTGGCGTGCAGCTCGAGGAGGGTTCGCGTCTCGATCCGTACCGCGGCGTCGCGCATGGTTGGGCTGCCTCCGACGGCGTCGGCGGGGTGGTGGGTGTTGAGCACCCAGATGGCCGTTCCGTCGTGGGTGGAGGTGAACCGGACGAGCGGAACTTGAATGATCGGGCGGCCGTAGTGGATGGAGACGTGCCTGATGTCTTCTACGGTCCATGCCGCGGGTTGATAGGCGATGGCGTCGGCGGTGGAGTCCTGTCCCTGCCGTCGACCCTGCACGAGGGCCCACGCTCCGTCGGTGGCGGAGAGGAATGCGTCCGCCTGGGGCTGCTCGAACTCCTGGAACCCGACAATCGAGGCCCCTGAGGCGTCGATCTTCGACACCATGTGCGGCACTCGTTCACGGAATGGGCGCTCGCCCGGGTGGGGGTTCGAGGTGTAGTGCGAGGCGCCGCGCCAGTTCAGCGTGCCAATCCGGAACCCGTCGCTAGCTACCGCGGCGGGTGGGTAGCAGGCGGCACGTGCGCCGTCGATGGTCGCGTTGCCCAGACCAAGAACGAGCAGCAGGAGCGGCCCCACCACTATCAGCGGCAGCAGGAGCAGGATCCGCTTCCTCACAACCAAGCCTCCAGCTCATTCGCAGATGGAGCTGCAGGAATGGCGCGGCCGGTGCGAGGGGTTAACGGCTTGCTCGCCGGGCGTGGCGGTCTCATCGGGTTGTCTCTAGGAACTCAGGTTCGATCGTGAGGTAGCGGGTGGCGCCTTCGACGCTGAGCCCGAAGAGGTCGTAGATGCGGCGTACGTCGCCACCGGTGGCGTGGGTCTCGTGCAGGATGCGAAGGGCCTCCGGGCGTCCGATCGATCGAGCACCTCGACCTGAGGAACGACGGCCAGCCCGGCAACCGGCCATGACCATGTCTTTACGTACCGCGCGGCGCGAGCCAGCAGTCGTCGCACCATCCTCACGCCACGGATAAGCATTCGCAGCGCGCACGAATCGGACACTCGGACGCCCCTGACTTTGGTCACGGGCCGCAGCGTGGCGGCTCAGCGTCCCCGTATCCGTCCCCCGGAGCACTCCAACCACGGGGGGACGCGGCAGCCCGTGCCACATTGGCGCAGGTCAAACAGCGTCCCCTGAAACCCGAGCAACTTAGTTGAGTCCGGGTCGCTCGGACGGTGAAGGAGAAGTCCCGCAAGCAGATCGCGAACAGGGTCGCGCCGAGGGCGACGACGCCCCACAGGCCACCCAGGAACAGCGCCTCGAGGATCGGCAGGTGGCCGAAAACGGCCGCTGATGGGGTTCCACCGCAGGGGCAGCCTCGAGCTGGAATCGTACGAAGGCGATGGCCAGGGACGGCCATGGCCAGCCCAGGGCACCGACGACGATGCCCACCGGCTTGAAGGCCGCGAGGGTCGTGGCGTTGGCCTCCTCCACAGCGTCGGCGTAGAGCGCGCGGTGTCGTCACAGGTAGACGCCGGCGAAGAGCAGCAGCGCACCGAAGCCGGCGGCGGGCTGGCCGAACGCGATGTTGGCGCACTCGGAGCCGCCACCGCCGAATGGCCACGTCACCGTGGTGTGGATGCCCAGCGCGAACAGCAGCACGCCGGTCACGCCGAAGGCCCAGCCCTCGCTGTCGATGTGGCGACCCTTGATCAGCTGGGTCAGGAAGGCCGCGAACCCCAGCAGGCCCGCACCCGCGGTCAGGGCTACCAGCTCGTTATAGACGACCAGGTCGTCCACGCTCCTCTCGTGCCCGACGGGCACCATCTAGTTGGCATGCCCGGCTCGGGAGCCGTGGCGGTGCCCTCCTACCTCTCAGTCGCGCGGCGGCACACCAAAGTGCGGGAAGACCGTGCGTGCGGGCGAGGGGTCGCTCCTACGGCGGGACACTGATGGATGGGCCGACCGGTCCGGAGGTGGCCCTCATGCCCGAACGTCACATCATGGTGCAACGCCGCATGTCGGCGCCCACGAGCGCTGTCTGGGCCGTGGTCTCCGACTTCCCCGACCTCGCGAGCCACTGGAACGGTCTCCGGTCGACGAGGGCCCTCGGCGCCGCGTCGAGCTCAAGCCGATGGGCGCCAGGGACGAGACCGTCACCATCTGGGAGAACGGTCACCGGATCGGGACGGAGAACCAGCCCAAACACTTTGGTGCCGTTCCCGCACGTCGAGTCCACGCTCACGCTCGAGTCCGACGGCGACGGCACCCTGGGCCTCTTCGACTACCGGTACGTGCCCCGTGGCGGGCCCCTCGGCCACCTGACGGGGCCACTGATCGACAAGAGGCTGACCGCGACGTTCGCCGACATGCTGGCCGCCACGGAGGAGGCTGCGCTCGGCCGCAGCCGGTAGCCCGCTGCGGCGGCGGGGGTCCTCCCCCACCGCGGGATTGTCGGGCGATGGCGCCTCGCGTCAGGTGCGCCGAGGACGAACGTGGAGGTCCCGGGGGGCTCACCGAGAGGAGACGTCATGTCCGAGAAGCAGAACATCGACACGCCGCACGAAGGGGGCCCGTTCCGGGACCACGGGCACATGGAGGTGATCGCCCTGGGCGGCTTCACCGTGGGAAGGGTGTCTTCGAGCCAGCATGGCGATGGTCCACCGACGTGCAGCCGATCGCCGGGACGAGCTCGTGCCAGGTCCACCACACGGGGATCTGCCTGTCCGGACGGATGACCGTCAGGTCCGACGACGGCGAGGAGATCACCATCGGCCCCTGCGACGTCGCCGACCTCGACCCCGTGCCACGACGCGTGGACCGAGGGCGACGAGCCCAGTGTGCTCATCGACGCCGGCGTGGTGGCGTACGCCAAGCCCAGCTGAGGATGCCGCCAGGGGCTCAGGTGAGGTGCCACCCGCGGTTCACGACGAGGCTCGTTCCCGACATCCCACGATTGCGCAGCAGGAACTGAGTCGCATCGACGATGTCGGCCATGGTGGCGAGCTCGCCGCCGGGCGTTCGTGACGTGTACGCGTCCAGCACCCCTTCCGGCTTGGCGGCCCAGAAGGGGCTGTTGCCGATGATGCCGGGATGCAACGAGTTCACCCGGATGGGAGCAAGCTCCAACGCAAGTGTGCGGGCCATTCCATCGACCCCGGCGTTGATGGTCGAGACCGTGGTCGAACCCGGATACGGCAGGTCCTTCGCCCCGCCACCGAACAGGACGATGCCCGTGTCCACCGTCGGCTCCAACCGATCCAGGAGTGCATGCACCGTCTCGGTGTAGCCGACGAGCTTGAGAACAGTCAGTCGCGTCGCTCGCGGGACGCTGTAGTCACGCGCGCTGTTCGCGTCGCGCTCGATGGCGCTGAGCACGAGGCCGTGGACTGGACCGTCGATGGCGGAGAGGGACGCGGTTATCGTCTCGGGCTCGGAGATGTCCAGCGCGATGCCCCTGGCAGAGTCACCCAGCGACGAGGCCACTCGGGTGGTTCGCTCCCGGTGACGGCCCGTGATGATCGCCGTGTCGCCGCTGGCCACGATGTCTCTCGCGAGCTCCAAACCGATTCCTGACGTCCCCCCGACGACGACAACGGTCCTGCCTGCCACAATTTCCTCCTGGGTTGATGGCACCACCCGGGATTCCGGGATGGCGAAGTCGAGTGGGTCGATCGCCTCGGGCGGCCGATGCAGTTACAGCAGGCCGCGACGCGACACCTCGGCGATGCCACTCCAGTCGGACTCGGCCAGCTCGGGATCCTGCAGCGCACGCTCGAAGACCTTGAACAGCGCCGGCATGGTGGCAGGACTCACGTGGCCTGCATCCGCAACTTCGCGAGCCAGGACGAGATCCTTGTGACCCAGGCTCATCTTGAATGCTGGGGTGTAGTCCTTCGCCGCGATCGCCGCGCCGTACGTCTCGTACACGACGCCGCCGAAGAGACTGCTCGTCAGCAGCTCGACGAAGAGATCCGCGTCGACGCCGTGCCGCTCGACCATGGAGATGCTTTCGCCAAGGGCCTGCAGGGCGTGGATGATGTTGTAGTTCACCGCGATCTTGACGACGCTGGCCATGGGCGCGCTGTCCCCGAGCCGCCAGATGCGTTTGCCCAGCTGCGTCAAGTACGGCGTGACCGCCTCGACGAGGTCGAGAGGGCCGGCCGTCAGGATGTTCAGCTGACCCGAAGCAGCCACCTCGGGACGACCGAGCACCGGGGCTGACACGTAGCCGGCACCATGGTGAGCGTACAGAGTCGCCAACCTCTCCGTGGCCGCTGCGCTGATCGACGCCGTGTTGACATGGATTCGACCCGCTGCAGCTCGACCGGCGCCGCCGAGGACCGTCTCCGCTGCCTGGTCGTCGGCGAGCATGCTGAATGACACGGCTGGCGCCAGTGCCTCCTCGGGCGTCTTCGCGCGGGTGGCGCCGGCGGCAACGAGCTCGTCAACGGGACCCACTGATCGGTTCCACGCCACGACGTCATGGCCGCTGTCCAGCAGCCGTCTCGCCATCGCCATGCCCATGGAGCCCAGGCCGAGGAACCCGAGGGTGCTCACCCCTCACCACGTCCAGATGCCGTGTTGAGATGGGACTGGCTGTCACGGTTGAGGTTGAGCGGGCCGTCGACGGTGAAGTATTGACGGCCGGCGACGATGAGTTCTTCAGCGGGGAACTTCGTGATCACTTCACAGCCGTCCGCAGTGACCACCACCTCCTCCTCGATCCGGGCCGCGCCCCAACCGTCGGCCGACGGCCAGTACGTCTCCAGCGCGAAGACCATGCCCTCCTCCAGGACCTCCGGATGATCGAGGGACGTGAGCCGGGAGAAGATCGGCTTCTCCCAAATCGAAAGCCCGAGGCCGTGTCCGTACTGAAGGGCGAATGCATCCATCTCGTTCGCAAATCCGAACTCGTGGGCCTCGGGCCACAGCCGCACGATGTCTGCCGTCGTCGCGCCAGGCCTCACTGCCGCGATCGCACGGTCGATGTACTCGCGGGCACGCGTGTAGGCGTCCCGCTGCTTGCTCGATGCGGAGCCCACCGCAAACGTGCGGTAGTAGCAGGTGCGATATCCGTTCCAGCTGTGCAGGATGTCGAAGAACGCTGGATCCCCGGGCCGGATCAACCGGTCGGAGAACACGTGAGGGTGTGGGGCACACCGTTCGCCGGAGATCGCGTTGACACCCTCGACGTACTCCGACCCGAAGTCGTAGAGCGTCTTGGCGACAAGGCCCACGGCCTCGTTCTCCCGCACGCCGGGCCTCAGGAAGCGGTACAGCTCCTCGTAAGCCGCGTCGACCATCGAGGCGGCCTGGGTGAGCAACCGGATCTCATCAGACGTCTTGATCCGGCGCGCATCCATGAACACCTGCTGACCGTCGACGACGTCGATACCTTCCTTCTGCAGTGCAAACAGCACGGGCAGCTCGATCACATCCACACCGAGCGGTTCATCGGCCAGGCCGAACTTCTCGAGTTCGCGCTTGATCTTCTTCGCGAGGTCGGTCGCCATCTCGGCGTCGGGAGGGAACGCGCCACGCAGCGTCGATATCCCCGCGCGCGCCCCAGACTCAAGACGTGGGCGTTTCACACCCTCATGAGGTGCGTGAGGGTTGGCGTCCATCTCCGATGACGTCACATCCAGCCACGGGTTGTAGAGCGCATGATGCTTCGCTGCTGACCCGAAGTCCCACACGACCGGGTCGGTGTTGCGTGTCAGCAGCGCAAAGCGGATGAGCTTGTCCATCGCCCAGGTGCCGATGTGGGTTGCGCTCATATAGCGGATGTTCGAGAAGTCGAAGGCCAGGACCGCGCCCAGCTCAGATGCCTCGAGCTGGTACTTCAGTCGTGCGAGTCGTTCGTCGCGCAGTTTGTCGAAGTCGACGCGCTCCTCCCAGTCGACGGCGTTGGTTCCTGACGTGCCTGTGTTCTTCACGGTGCTCCCCTACACCGCGGCGATCGCGTCGATCTCGATCGACGCACCGTTGAAGAGCGAGTACACACCGATGATCGTGCTCGCCGATGGCTCCTCTGTCGCGATGATCCGGTCGCGGGTCTCGCGCCACACCTTGAGCTTTTCCTCGTCCAGATGCGTGACATAGACGTTGACTCGGACAAGGTCCTCGTAGGTGGCACCTCCGGCCTTGAGCGCTCGCTCCAGCTCGCCATACGTGAGCTCGATCGCGCGGGCGAAGTCTGACGGGACGGAGCCATCGGCTTCGAAGCCCACAGCTCCGGAGATGAAGAGGAGGTCGCCCGCGGTCACCCGCACGCTGTCAGAGATGCCAGGTATGACCGGGGCGGGGTTGTGGGTGATGCGATCATGCGACATAGGTCTTCGTTTCCTTTCTTGGGGTGGCAGGCTCTGTCTGCCGTCCCGCGGTTCTTTTACGGCACGTGCCGGATGTCAGCTCCAGGGCCTCGCGGCAGCCGAAGCGGATGGTGGCGTCATCCGATGGACGAGCTCGGCCCGAGTCGATGCCACTCACGGTTGACGTAGGCGAGTCCATCTCGCGACTGGAGCGCAGTGAGGGCCTCGGCCGGCATGCTCGCCTCGACTCCTTGCGCGACCATGACCGTCGAGCTGCCAGCAATCATGCGCTCGATGGGGTGCACGCGGATCCATGCAGGAACGACGTGATAGACCGGCTCCCCGGTCTCCAACCTGCTCCACTGCGTGGTGTCGGCGAACCTGTCCACCCCGCTCGTGGCCGCGAGCTTGGCAATGTGCATCGACTCCACATCGATGAAGTGCACGACCGCCGTGTCGGCGGCGACGATGGCCGCGGTGCTGGAGGAGAGCCCCGAGAGCGAGAAGACCATGAGCGGGGGGTCAGCGCTCACCGACGCGAGCGAGGATGCGGTCAACGCGACCGGCCCGCCCGGACCTTCTGCCGTGATCACGACGAGCCCGCCGGGGTGACGACTGAAGATGGCCTTGAACTGCTCGGCCGAGATCGCCGGATAGCGGCGATAAAGCCCCAGCGTGTGCCAGTCGTGCTTGCCGTCGAAGTAGGACTCGAAAGGATTGATGATCTCTGTCATGGTCATTGCCTGCCTCCTGAGGAGCGGGTCGTACGTGGTGGATGGAGAGTGGTCACACCAGCGGCGTGACGGGGTTGCTCTCCTCGCCGGTGGCAAGCCACCTGCCGTAGACCTCGAGCCCCGTGTCCGGGAGCGTGAGGCCGTGCCGAGCGGCGGTCGCCTGGTCGCGCCAGAAACGCTGCAGGACGCTGGACTCCGCAAATCCGGCCGAGCCGTGTGCGGTCATCAAGGCGTCCACGGCGCTCCTCACGTTCGACACGACCTGCGCCTGTTGGCCGCGTTGGCGCGCGCGTGCCGCATAGTCGAGGTAGGTGCCGTTCCGGGCTGCGTCATCGATCTCGTCGGCCGCGCGATAGGCAAACAGCTCGGCTGCATCCAGCAGAAGAGCGGCCCTTGCGAGCTCCAGCTGGAAGGGGATCGAGTCGCTCTGACGCCGATAGGTCGTGTAGGCGATGCTCTTGGTCGGCGCTGCGGCACGGACGAGATCCAGGACAGCGTCGCCCATTCCCAGGTGAGCCCCCAGCAGCTGGGCCTCCAGCTCCGGGATGAACGCCGTCCGGTAGGTGTCGTCGTCACCCTGTCCGACGACTCCGGGGTAGTCGCCGCGCAGGGCTGGACCAACGCGCAGCACTCGATGTTCGGGCACGAGGATGTCGTTGGCGACGAAGCTGTTGCTGCCGGTCGACTTCAGGCCCGCGACATGCCAGGTGTCCTTGTACTCCAGGTCCTGCCGCGGAGCGAGCACGATCGCGTTGTCCTCGAACCGGCCGGCATCGTCGTGGAGGGGGGCGCCGAGGATCGCCCAGGAGGAGTGCCAGGACCCGGAGTTGTACCGCCATTCCCCGCTCATCCGGTAGCCACCACCCTCGACAGCGCTCGCCTTCGATGACGGCGCGAGCATGATCGAGACGTGGGTGTCCGGCCCGCTCCCGAAGACTTCCTCCTGTGCCTCGTGCGGGAACCACCCGACGACATACGCGCCTGAGTTGAGCAGCCCTGTCACCCATCCCGCACCGCCGTCGGCGCGCGCGACGGCCCGGGCAACATCGATCTGCTCACGCGTGGTTGCGGCAAGCCCGCCGAATCGCCGGGGGACTCCGGTTCGGAACACGCCAGCCGCGCGCAGCGCCTCGATCGTCGGCTCGTCGAGATGACGATTGGTCTCGTTTCCGGCGGCGCGATGGCGGATCAGCGGCGTGATCTCCTCGATGCGGCCAAGCACTCCCGCGATGTCCGGCACCAGGGCCTGTTCAGTCATCGTCACTCCTCAGTGCCGTTCACAGCTCGGATCGGTACGCCCGTCGCGGCCGGCCGGACCGACCGGTCGCGACAGGCCGCACCTCAGACCAGCGGGGTGACGGTGTCGCCGTCCTCGCGTCCGAGAAGCGCCTTTCCGTAGAGCTCGTAGCCCAGCGCGGGAAGGACAAACGCATGCCTGGCTGCGACCGCCTGGTCACGCCACAACCGCTGCAGCGGGTTGACCTCGGCGAAGGACCCCGAGCCATGCGCCGTAAGGAGCATCTCGATCGCTCGCGACACGTGCTCGACAATCCATCCCACGTACGCACGGTTTCGTGCCCTGGTGAGGTAGTCGGGATACGCCCCGAGCTCGGCGGGCCGATCGATCTCGTCAGTCGCCCTTAAAGCGAACGCGTCGGCAGCATCGAGCAGCAGGGCGGCCTTGGCGATGTCGAGCTGGAAGGCGACCGAGTCGCTCTGGTGCGCGAAGTTGGTATAGGCGATGCCCTTGTCGGCCTTGGCGATGACTCGATCCAGGACGGCCCGTCCAATACCCAGCTGGGGCCCCACGAGGATGATGTTGAGCACGGGAATCCAACCGGCGCGATACACGCTTGGCGTGTCGTCGTCCGTGCCTGGGTAGCTGCCTAGCAGTGCGGGCTGCCCCGGCATGACCCGGTGGTCTGGAACGAAGACGTCCTTGGCGTACAACGTGTTGCTGCCGCTGGAACGCATCCCGGCGACGTACCACGTGTCCTTGAACTCGAGCTCGCTCCGGGGGATCAACAGCTGCGCGGTGTCCACGAAGTTGCCGTCCTCGTCCACCAGCTCAGCGCCGAGGATCGCCCACGAGGAGTGCCACGACGCGGAGTTGTAACCCCATTCGCCGCTCACGCGGTATCCGCCCTCGACACGAGTCGTCTTGCCGTTGGTGGCCAGCACCACCGAGACCTTCGCGTCGGGGTCGTCCCCCCAGACGTCGTCCTGGGCGCGCTCGGGGTACAGCGACGTGAGCCAGTTCGCGATGTTGGTGAGGGCGACGACCCATGCCGTCCCTCCGTCGGCGCGCCCCACAGCAGCCCCCACATCGATCTGGGCGCGTGAGTTGCCTTGGTACCCGCCGTACTTCGCGGGCTGCGTCACCCGGAAGGCACCGATCGCCTCCAACGCATCGATGGACTCCTGGACAACGCGCCGATCCGTCTCGCTCTGGGCCGCATTCCTCTCCAGCAGCGGACGCAGCTCGTCGATGCTCTTGAGCAGGCTTGGGATGTCGGGCGGGAGATTGCTGTCGACCATGGGACGGGCCTTTCTCTGCATGTCGCTCTCGTGGGTCAGCTACCGCGGTCTGTACGGGATCGACCCGGGCAGGACGCGACAGTATCGAATGTCGTATGCGAAACGCAATAATACATTCAGAGTCTGTCGTCGCCTGGCGCTCCGAGTCGACGCCGACACATCGGATACCGTGTGTGAACAGGGTGGCCCTGCGGCCACGCACGATCGAGGCAGCGAAAGGCGGCAGACCGGTGAAGGTCGCACGCATCGAGCGAGATCCCAGCGCCCTCACGTCGGAGGTGCGCGGCAAGATCATCGACGCCATGATGGCCGGCGACCTGCTGCCTGGGGATCGGTTGATCCTCGACAAGCTCGCCGACCAGCTCGGAGTGAGTCGCACACCTGTTCGCGATGCGCTGCTGCGCCTGGTCGCGGAGGGGATCGTCGAGCCCGCGGACAAGAGAGGGTACGTGTTCCGTCAGTTGACCGACATCGAGGTCGAACACAACCTCGAGTCGCGCCTGGCGATCGAGTCCTACGCCGCGGAGATGCTGGCCAGGAAGGGTGGCGCGGCGATCCGCTCGGTCAGGGACTCACTGGAGGAGGCTCATCGAACGCCGAAGAACACGATGCGCGCCTATTTCGACGCCAACATGCAGGTGCACCGTGCGATTGTCGCGGCCACCGAGAACCCCCAGCTCCTCAGCTTCTTCGACACAATCTGGGGCCAGGCAGCGTCCAACCAGATCTACGGCCAGTACTTCCAGACGACGGCCGACGAAGCGTTCTTCCAGGACCATCTCCGACTCATCGACACCATCGCGCTCGGGCAGCCCGACAACGCGCGCGCTGCCATGGTCGAGCACATCTGCAGCGGCCAGGAGTTGTCCCGTCGCGTCCGGATGGAGCTTAACGTTCCCACTTGAAGTGTTCAGTGTCACTGAATATGCTCTCTCGTGTAGTGGGTCGCCGGGACTTTGACCGAGGGCTGAGGGAGTCGACATGAAGCACATCTGTAACGCGCCGCCGCCCCAGCGCAGATCTCGGCGCGACTCTTGATGCTCCAGCGGGACGACTGGGGATCGATCTTCGCCCGATTGCGCTCGGAGAACATTCGCCGCGTTCGCGTGGTGTGGGCGGACCAGCACGGTGTCAGTCGCACAAGGGTGGTGGCGACGAGGGCGTTCCCGAAGATCTGCGCCGAGGGACTGCGCTGCAACCTGGGCACGCTCCTCAGCGACTCCTCGGGGAAGATGACCATGGACCCGTTCGCCCCCGGCCGGGTGCTCAACAGCTCCGACCTGGCAGGAGCACCCGACATCCTGCTTCGGCCCGACCCGTCCACGTTCCGCGTGCTGCCCTGGGCTCCACAGACGGCATGGATCATCGCCGACGTGTTCACCACGGCGGGAAAACCTCTACCATTCTCACCACGAGCGCAGCTTCGTGCTGCCGCCGACCTGGCCTCGGGGAGCGACATTCGACCGGTGATCGGGATCGAGCTCGAGTTCCACCTGCTGAAGGTTGCCGACCTCGCTCGAACCGGGTCGGTCGAGTCTATCGATGCGCAGGCGGTGCGCCCCACACACTCGGCGTACCAACACCAGTCGGAGGCCGCCCTCGACAACGTGAGCGAGTTCCTGGACGTCTTGCAGGACCATCTCGAGGAGCTCGGCCTGCCCGTCCGTACCCTTGAAGTCGAGCACGGCCCATCTCAGTTCGAGATCAGTCTGGACGTGTTGGGCGCCCTGGAGGGCGCGGACGCCGCTTTCGTGGTGAAGAACGCGGCGAAGATGATCGCGCGGCGACACGGCTATCACATCACGTTCATGCCTCGACCGGCGATCCGCGGCTTCGACTCCTCGGGATGGCATCTACATCTGTCGATCACCGACGAGCTCGGCCAGAACCTGTTCGTGCCGAAGGACGACCTGGAGCTGCTGTCGCCCTACGGTCGCCACTTCGTCGGCGGCATCCTCAGGCACGCGCGCGAAGCAGCGTTGTTGGCCATCCCCACCGTCACGGGATTCAAGCGTCTGCAGCCGCGCTCACTCGCCCCCGACAGAGTCACCTGGGGCGCCGACAATCGAGGTGCGATGATCCGCGTCACGGGTGACCGCAGTCTCGGGTCGACACACATCGAGAACCGGATCGGCGACACCGCCGCGAACGGCTATCTCTACATCGCCAGTCAGATCTTGACCGGCCTTGACGGCGTCTCGATGGCCGAGGAACCACCTCCGGCGACGGACACCCCCTACGAGGATGACGTCACTCGATTGCCGACCAGCCTGCCCGAGGCGATCAGCGAGTTCGAGAACAGTGAGCTCTTCCTGAAGACCATGGGCGAGGACTTCGTCGCCTTCTACGCCGCGCACAAGCGCAGCGAAGCCGAGCGGTTCGCCGCTTCCGAGCTCGGCCGCACCGATGAACCGCACGCGGTCAGCACATGGGAACAGCTCGAGTACTTCGATCTGTACTGAGGGCATCTGCCCCCACCGACGCCTGAGGACGTGACGAATGAACCCATCGGACTACGCGTGGATGTCGGCTGTCGAGCTCATCGAGGCACTCCGGTCCCGGCAGCTGTCTCCGGTCGAGCTCGTCGAGGCCGCGATCGCTCGCATCGAGGAGCAGAACCCGGCCATCAATGCCGTGGTCCACCTCGGCGCCGACGATGCACGGGCCGCAGCACGTGCTGCGGAGCACTCCTTGGCGGACGGGACAGCGGGTCCCTTGACAGGTGTCCCGGTTCTCATGAAGGACCTGTTCGACTTCAAGCCCGGTTGGCCATCCACCCTCGGAGGCGTACGCGCCCTTGCCGGCAACATCGCCCAGCACAGCTGCCTCTTCGTGGAACGCATGGAATCCGCAGGCGCAATCGTTCTCGGCAAGACGAACTCTCCCGTGTTCGGTGCCCGCGGCATCACCGACAATCCGCTGTTCGGACCGACGCGCAACCCGTTCGACGTGACCCGCAATCCCGGTGGCTCCTCTGGTGGCGCAGCCGCCGCCGTTGCTGCTGGCTTCGTTCCCATCGCGGAAGGCACCGACGCCGGCGGGTCCATCCGCATACCCGCCGCCTGGACCTCGACGTACGGATTCAAGCCGAGCGCTGGGCGCGTTCCCTCCATCGTCCGACCGCTCGGATTCCTGAACTCAGCCCCGTTCATCACCGAAGGGCCGATCACCCGCACGGTGGCGGACGCCGCGCTGGCAATGAGCACGCTGGCTGGTCCCGACCCCCGCGCGCCTCACTGCCTGGACGGCAACCTCGACTATGGCGCCGCCTTGGAGCGCT
The DNA here is from genome assembly GCA_937867175.1 of uncultured Propionibacterium sp. Lineage (GTDB taxonomy): Bacteria > Actinomycetota > Actinomycetes > Propionibacteriales > Propionibacteriaceae > Brooklawnia. The sequence goes on from CALMKG010000428.1 coordinate 21,527, forward strand.
CGGTTGCGGGACGCCGCGTCGGCTACTCGCCCGAGCTCGGAGCGTTCACCGTCGAGGCCGAGGTGGCACGTGCGGTCGATCACGCCGTGACCGGCTTCGAGGAGTGCGGTGCCCATGTGGAGCTGGTGGAGCTGTCGCTGCCCGCCGATCACGCGGAGCTCGCGGCCCTGTGGCACCGGTCGATGATGCAGATCAGCTTGGCATCCCTGGAGGCCATGCAGGCGCAAGGGATCGACCTGCTCACAGACCTCGCCGCACACTTTCCACCCAGCCTGACAGAACAGATCGAGCAGGCCCGCAGCATGAGCGCCCGCCAGCTCAGGAACGACGATGCGCTCCGGACCGAGGTCTATGACGCCTTGACGCCGGCGGTCAACGCCTTCGACCTCCTGGTGAGCCCGACGGTGGGTGCCCTTCCAGTCCTCAACGCCGATGATGGGGACACGATCGGCCCCTCGCAGATCAACGGGCAGGCCGTCGACCCGCTGATCGGCTGGACTCTCACCTTCCCGCTCAACTTCACCGGCAATCCCGCGGCGTCGATCCCAGCCGGACTTGTCAACGGCCTGCCGCTCGGGATGCAGCTCATCGGACGACAGATGCGGGACCTGGACGTCCTGACGTTCAGCGCCGCCTACGAGCGCGCAAGACCGTGGGCGGCGGACTACCGCCTCACCGAAAACGACTGAAACCGTCGTTCAGAACTACTGTACGGATCTCGTTTCGTCGCATATGGTATTCGACATTCCACATGCGACGCGGCGCCAAGGCGCCCACCGATCGAGAGGCCCTTCCATGTCAGGTGAGATCCGCAGTACCCAGCTCGGACGACGCACCCTCCTTGGCGCCCTGGGAGCAGGCGCCGCAGCCGTCGGGTCCTCGTCGATGCTGAGCGCCTGCTCCGTGAAGGGAGCCGCGAAGTCCGGCAGTGACGTCCTCAAGATCGGCCTGGTCAGCCCCCAGACAGGAGCGCTGTCGAGCTTTGCCGCAACCGACAACTACGTCGTGGCGGCCGTGCAGGAAGCCCTGCGCAACGGCTTCACGGCCGGCGGGAAGAAGCGGAAGGTCGAGATCGTCGTCAAGGACACCCAGTCAAGCCCCACCCGCGCCACAGAGGTTACCAAGGAGCTCATCACGCGCGATGGCGTCGACATCATCGTCGCCTCCAGCACGCCTGACACCGCCAACCCCGTGGCAGACCAGTGCGAGATCGACGGCATCCCCAACACGACCACGATCGTCCCGTGGCAGTCCTGGTACTACGGACGTGGCGGCGAGCCCGGCGGCCCCGGGTTCACCTACGGCACCAACTTCTACTCCGGGATGTTCGAGTTCGCGGACTCCTACGTGGCCATGATGAACAGGCTGGGAGGCGGGTCCAAGAAGATCGCGACCTTGTGGCCGAACGACACCGACGGCAATGCGTTCCGCAACGGGATCGGCCCCTTCTTCGGCGACGAGGGGTACCAGGTGGTCGACGGGGGTGACTACCAGAACGGTACGGCCGACTACGCGGCCATGATCAACCGCTTCAAGTCCGAGGAAGCCGAGTTCCTCAACGGCATCCCGATTCCGCCGGACTGGCAGACCTTCTGGAAGCAGTCGGCATCGCTCAACTACAGGCCGCGATTCGCGACGGTCGCCAAGTCCATGCTCTTCCCGTCCGAGGCGGAGGCACTCGGCCCGCTGGCAGAGAACCTCGCGGTCTGCGTGTGGTGGACCGACTCGCTCCCCTACGCCTCGAGTCTCGACGGCACCACTGCCGCTGACCTCGCAAAGAACTACACAGCGCAGACGGGGAAGCAGTGGACCCAGGCGCTGGGCTCGCTGTACTCGCTGTTCGAGGTCGCCGTCGAGGCGTTCAAGGCTGCAGATGACCCGAAGGACCGGAAGGACGTGGCGGACAAGCTCAAGAGCCTGAAGTACGAGGGCTTGAGTGGTCCACTCGACTTCACGACCGGCCCGGAGAAGGGCATTGCTGTCATCAAGTGCGTCGGTGGGCAGTGGCGCCCCGGCAAGAAGTTCCCGTTCGAGGTTGTCGTGGTGGACAACTCCACCAACGCCGACTTCCCAGTCGGTGGCGACCTCAAGCCCCTCCGCTCGTGACCGCGCCACGGTTGGAGCTGCGCGACCTGTCCAAGCGTTTCGGCAGCGTCATCGTCGCCGACGGACTGAGCCTGACAGTTCCTCCCAACCAGGCCCTGGGGATCGTCGGCCCGAATGGTGCAGGGAAGAGCACCCTCTTCGCGATGATATCGGGTGAGCTGAACCCAGATCGCGGCACCGTGCTGCTGGACGGTGTGGACGTCACCCGGCACCGCGCCGACGTTCGGGCCGCTCACGGGATCGGACGGACCTTCCAGATACCTCGACCCTTCGAAGGAATGACGGTGTTCGAGAACGTGCTGGTGTACGCGACCGCGGCAGCCGGGCTGCGGAAGGCCGAGGCCTACCGGCTCGCTGCCGCGACGCTAGAGCGGTGCGGTCTTGGTGACGTCGCAAACCGACCGGCCGGGGCACTCGGCCTCCTCAACCGGAAACGACTCGAGGTTGCCCGAGCGTTGGGCAGCAATCCCCAGTTGCTGCTGCTGGACGAGGTGGCCGGTGGTCTGACAGACCCCGAGGTCGCCCTCCTGGTGGATCTGGTGAACGGCCTCAAGGCCGAAGGGCTGACTGTCGTGTGGATCGAGCACGTCGTGCATGCGCTGCTGGCCAGCGTCGACCGTCTCGCCTGTCTGGCAGGTGGTCGTCTGGTCGCCGACGGAGATCCGGACGACGTGCTGAAGGACCCTTCCGTCCGCGACCTCTACCTCGGACATGCGGGCGTGCTCGAGGAGGATCTCCAGTGACGCTCCTCCGCATCGATGCCATCGACGTGCACCATGGGCTCCTGCGAGCCATCACAGGCTTCAGCGTCGCCGTGGACGAGGGCGAGGTCGTGTCCGTGATAGGGGCCAACGGTGCTGGGAAGTCGACACTTATGCGAGCCGTCGCCGGCTCCATCCCGGTGAGCAGCGGGCGCGTCGAGGTCAATGGGGACGACGTCACTCGGCTGCGAGCGCACCAACGGATCGCACGAGGTGTCGCCTTGGTACCTGAGGGGCGCAAGCTCTTCCCATCATTGACGCTCGAGGAGAACCTGCTCACCGGCGCGTACCGGAGACGGCCCGGCCCGTGGGATCTGGACACCGTGTACGACATGTTCGGCTGGATGCCGGACAGGCGGAACCAGAACTCGCGGCTACTCTCAGGCGGCGAGCAGCAGGCGGTGGCGATCGGTCGGGCACTGATGAGCAACCCGGACATCCTGCTCATCGATGAGCTGTCCCTCGGCCTGGCGCCGATCGTCGTCAAGCAGATCTACGCATCCTTCCAGCAGATCGTCGTGAACGGATGCGCGATCCTCTTCGTCGAGCAGGACGTCTCCCAGGCTCTGGCCATCGCGGACGAAGTCGTCTGCCTGCTCGAGGGACGAACGATGTTGGCGGGCAGACCGGCCGATCTTGATCCATCAGACGTCGAATCGGCCTACTTCGGTGCCACGACAGGAGGCCACTAGCCATGGATGTCCTCAACGCGCTCACGCAAGGCATCCTGCTCGGAGGGGTCTTTGCCCTCTTCGCATCGGGACTCTCGATCATGTTCGGCGTCATGCGCATCGTGAACCTGGCGCACGGTGATCTTGCGGTTCTGGCTGCCTTCATCGCGGTGGTCGCGCTCACCTACACGCCACTCCCCTTCGGGGCCCTCGTCGTGGTCGCCCCGATCTTCGGCCTGCTCGGATACGTCATGCAACGACTGCTGGTCACACCCAGTCTCGAAGCGGGCCCGCTGGCGACGCTGGTCGCCACGTTCGGATTGTCGATCGTGATCCAGAATGCGCTGATCGAGGGGTTCTCGGCGGACGTGCGGTCGCTCGATGCGGGAGGCCTGGCCACCGCTTCCATCAGCCTGGGAGGGGGGATCGACCTTCCTCTCGTCGGGGTCCTTGGCCTGGGTACCGCGATCGCGGTCATCGGCGGTATGCAGATCTTTCTCTCGCGGTCGCGAACGGGGCGCATGATGCGAGCAGCGTCTGACGACGTCGACACTGCCGCACTCACCGGCGCCAACTCGAGGCACATCTATGCAGTAGCGACCGCTATCGCGTTCGGCACGCTGGCGTTGGCCGGAGTCCTGTTCGGGACCAGATCGTCGTTCAGTCCGACCTCCGGCACGCTCACACTCATCTTCGCCTTCGAGGCGGTCGTCATCGGTGGGTTGGGCTCCTTGTGGGGCACCCTTCTCGGCGGTCTCTCGCTCGGCCTGACCCAGAGCATGGTCGCCTACTACGACCCGGCGGCTGCGATCCTCGCCGGTCACCTGGTCTTCCTGGCCGTGCTCGCCCTGCGGCCGCAAGGACTCATTCCAGCTAGGAGCACCTGATGGCCGTCGACACCTTGCCCACCCACACGGACACGCCGGTGAGCAGGTCGGCCTCAGGCATCAGGATCGGTACCTCAGCGTCCCTGCTGACCATCCTGTTGCTTGCCTTCCTGCCCTTCATCGTCTACCAGTCCGCCACGAGCGTGATGATCCAGCTGTTCATCCTCGTCGTGCTGGCGAGCATGTGGAACCTGCTGGCCGGTTTCGGCGGCCTGGTGTCCATCGGCCAGCAGGCCTATATCGGAGTCGGCGCCTACACCGTCGTGGCCCTCGACAACCAGGGCCTCAGCCCCTTCCTGGCGATCCTGTTCGCAATAGTGACCGCATCGCTCTTGTCCATCCCCACCTCCTTCCTGGCCTTCCGGCTGAGGGGGGACTATTTCGCCGTGGGAACCTGGGTCATCGCCGAGGTCTACCGCCTCGTCGTGATCCGCTTCGACAGCGTGGGGGGCGGTGACGGCAAGTCGCTGAGCGGACTGGCGGGGATCGACCCCACCATGCGGGCAGCTGTGGTGTATTGGACGGCACTGGGCCTCGCTGTGGTGACGGTCCTTGCTTGCTTCCTTCTTCTCCGCGGCCGGATCGGTCTTGCCCTCACGGCCATCCGCGACGATGAAGTGGCAGCACGCGCTGGAGGGGTGGACGCGACACGCGTGAAGCGGATCGTCTACCTGATCTCGGCAGCTGGATGCGGCGCCGCCGGCGCGGTTCTTGCCATTGACGCGGTTCGGGTCCAGCCGGACGCCATCTTCAGCGTTCAGTGGTCGGCCTACATGATCGTGATCGTGATCATCGGTGGCATCGGACACCTCGAAGGTCCTGTCCTCGGCGCCATCGTCTTCTTTGCACTGCAGCAGCTCCTTGCCGACCTCGGCACGTGGTACCTCATGGTTCTAGGGATCCTGGCCGTCTTCTTCGCCATCGTCGTCCCGAGAGGACTCTGGGGACTCATCGCCGATAGGACCAGCTTCCGGTTGTTCCCGACCTCGTACAGGCTCGAGAACGACCATGATCGGCGTGCCCGATGACGCTGTATGCGGGCTTCGGCTCGCAAGAGGAGATCGACGGCGAGTACGACGTCCTCGCCGCGGAGGAGGACGCGGATCGCCTGCTCGCCTCCCACTTCGAGCTCAGTGCCGAGACGCGGTCGACGTATCGAGCACACCTCGAGATTCCGTACGGGCCAACCCGTTCCGAGTACCTCGACATCTACCCCGCGGACCAGAGCGACGCGCCAGTTCTCATCTTCTTCCATGGCGGCTGGTGGTCCCTCCCGATCAGTGGTCCTGATCACGCGCTGTGCGCACGCGGGCCCGTCCGACGCGGGATCACCACCGTCATCGTCAACTATGCGTTGGCGCCCCAGGTCTCGATCGACGAGATCGTGCGCCAGGCAAGGTCTGCTGTTGCATGGGTCCATCGCAATGTCTCCGCCTACGGCGGCAGCCCGGACAAGTTGGTTGCCGCCGGGCACTCGGCTGGTGGCCACCTGGTTGGCATGCTGGCGCTCACGGACTGGGTGGGTGACTACGGGTTGCCTGCCGACACCCTCAAGGCTGGACTTCTGCTCAGTGGTCTCTTCGACCTGGACATCTTCCGGTACAGCTGGCTGGCTCCGAAGCTGCTCCTCGATGCCGAGACCGTGCACAGGCAGTCGCCGCTGCGACATGTCCGCAGCACGGGGGTTGAGATGCTTGTGGCACTCGGCGGATGCGAGTCACGCGAGTTCCATCGGCAGTCCCGCACCTTCGCAGAAGCATGGCAACAGGCGGGAAACAAGGCGCAGTTCCTGCCGATACCGGGCGAGACCCATCTGACCGTCTACGCGACGCTCGCAGATCCCACCAGCGTGCTGATCGAGCGCGCTGTCGACCTCATCCGACGTTCGACCTGATGCGCGTCGGTGATGCCCCACCACGGGGGGCCCACCTGCAGCAACGGCACGACCTGACCGATGCTGCAGGTGATCAGCTGGTCATGCTTTCCAGATGGTCTTCAAGTTGGTGAACTCCCGGATGCCGGCGGCAGCCAGCTCTCGACCGAAGCCTGAGTCCTTGATCCCACCGAACGGGAGCTCGGGGTACGACACGGTCATGCCGTTCACGAACACCGCCCCTGCAGCCAGGGCCTGGATGAACCACGCCTCCTCGTCGGGGTCTTCGGTCCAGACCGCCGAGGACAGTCCGAGCGTCGTCTGGTTCGCGACCCGCGCTGCTTCTTCGCGGTCTGCGACGCGGTAGAGCGAGGCCACCGGGCCGAACGCTTCCTCGAGGACAAGGCGCGCTTCGTCCGGCAGGTCTGCGATCACGGTGGGTTCGAAGAACCAGCCAGCACGATCTGGCGCTTTGCCACCGGTCAACACGGTGGCGCCTCGAGCAACGGCGTCGTCCACCAGTTCTGCCACGTCACGTCGGCCGGACTCGGTCGCGAGCGGTCCCACTTCCACCGACTCGTCGAGTGGATCGCCGATCTTGAGTGCGGCCATGCGGTCGACGAAGAGCCGCGCGAACTCGTCATAGACATCGGTGTGCACGATGAAGCGCTTGCCGGCGATGCAGGATTGTCCGTTGTTCGACGTGCGTGCCTTGACCGCCGTCGCCGCTGCCGCGTCGAGGTCCGCGCTCGGCATCACGATGAAGGGATCGGAGCCGCCGAGCTCGAGGACCGTCTTCTTGATCTCCCTGCCCGCCGTGGCTGCGACGGCCCGACCCGCTGGCTCAGACCCCGTCAAGGTCACCGCCTGGACGCGGCGGTCCGCAATCACGCCCTCGACCTCAGACGATCCGATCAGGAGCGTGCGGAAGGACCCCTCCGGGAAGCCGCCCCGCTCAAAGAGACGGTCAAGGTAGAGGGCAGCCTGGGGAACGTTCGATGCATGCTTGAGCAGACCCGTGTTTCCGGCCATCAGGGCGGGCGCCGCGAATCGGATCACCTGCCAGAGGGGGTAGTTCCACGGCATGATCGCCAGAACCACACCGAGTGGCTGATACGTGGCATGTGCCTGCGACGCCCCGACGACCCGCGGATCGGCAAGGGGTTCATCGGCAAGGAAGACCTGCGCGTTGTCCGCGTAGAATCGCAAGCACTTGGCGCTCTTGAGGACCTCTGCGCGTGCTTGCGCGATCGGCTTGCCCATCTCGAGCGTCATGGTGTGCGCCACGTGCTCGACCTCAGCCTCCAAGAGGTCCGCTGTGGAGCGCGCCCACACGGCGCGCTGATCGAAGGTGGTCGAGCGCAGCAGCGACGCAGCAGCGTCGGCCTGGGCGATGCGTCGTTCGATCTCAGCACCATCGTGCGGTTCGAACTTCTGCATGGTCTCCCCTGTCGTGGGGTTCATGCTTGCGATTGCCATGGGCTACTTCCTTGTGTCGTGTTGGGCAGTGTGGGCGCGTCGGCGGTCGCTGAGCGCGCGTGGTCCGGGGTCCAGCCACCGAGCTGAGGCACTACTCGGCGAAGATCTCGGGATGTCGCGCGAGCTCGACGCGCGTACGCCGGATGTGGCGGTGCAGCACGTCCTCGGCCTCATCTGCGTCCTGGCGTCGGAGCGCATCGACCAGAAGATGGTGGTCGAGGTGAACCGCTGTGTCTGCACCGTCCACACGGGCAACGCGCATGAAGGCCCGGCGGTAGTGATGGGTTCGATTCCAGAGTCGGATTACTGTCTCGCGCAGGACCACTGTCTCCGCTGCCGCATAGGTGGTCAGGTGAAAGGCACGGTCCAAGGCCAGGAACTCCTCAGCGTCGGCCGCTTCCTCCATCCGCGCGGCCAGCTCGTCGAGCGCCCCCACGGTCCCTGGCGTCAGCAGCGGCACGTTCATGCGCAGCAGCAGGGGCTCGATCCGCTCGCGAACGCGGTAAAGCTCCTCACCCTCAGCGCGGCTGAGCTGCGACACCCAGGCACCTGCGTTGGCGACGCGCGTGATCAGCCCTTCGCCTTCGAGCATGCGGAGGGCCTCACGGACAGGTGCTCGACTGGCGGCGTAGCGCTCGGCCAGGTCTTCTTGTCGGATCCTGGTTCCTGGTGGATAGGCACCTTCCAGGATCGAGTCACGCACTCCATCTGCGATTCGCGCCCCTGCAGCGCCGTGACCCGAATGGGTCGGGGTGCCAACGCCATCCAGGCGGCCCTGTGTGATGTCCGGTTCCATGTCGATCACCTTGCCCGAAGCCACCGCCTTCCTACTTCGCGGGATGTGCCGGGTGCCACAGCCGGTGACCCGGCGTGTCCTGGAACGACTCGTCGGTCTCGTACCGCTTTCCTTCCGGGAAGCTCACCAGCTCGAACTGCATCCCCCACGGGGACCGGAAGTACGTCCACCGTTGACCTGCGGAGGCACCGGCAGATTCGACGGGCTCGCCCATGACATCCACCCCCCGCGCACGTAGGTACGCGACGGCGTCATCCATGTCGTCGACGTAGAGAGCGAGGTGGTGTCCTCCGATGTCGCTGTTGCGAGGTTGGGGCCGCTGTCCATCGGCAGCGACGTAGTGGAACACCTCGAGGTTCGCCCCGTTCCCCAGACGGTAGAACCGAATCTCGCGGATGACCGTGCGGGCGTGCACTCCGAGCTGTCGGGCCATCCAGTCGTCGTCGGCGCGCTTCGAACCCAGCGTGTAGATCCGCACAGCGCCCAGCACGTCGACGAGGAAGGCCTCCGCCTCCTCCATGTCCGGGACGGTGAAGCCAATGTGGTCCGACCCGCGCAGTCCGGGAATGGGCACGGCGCCTCCTGCTTCCGAGGGGAAGCACCACCGTCGACCAGTGGTGCGATTGGCGCCAATCTACTCGCCTTTTGCACTTGCACGCAAACGCGGTCACGCTAGACCCCGGCTTGTATTGGATCCGATCTATGGAATACGGTACGTCGAACGGTTCAGGCACCACGACGGCACCCACGACGGAGGCGGCGGCCATGGCACGGCGAAAGCGACTTGCGACCGGGGTCGATTGGATCCATTTGGAGTCCACTCCGGCGGACTGGAAATCTGCCGACCCGGTGATGCTGCGGACCATGCTCGGCGAGCTGCACCTGATCCGCGCCTTCGAGGAGAGCGTGCTGGAGCTCGCGGGAGAGGGCCTGGTGCACGGGCCGGCGCACTCGAGCATCGGGCAGGAAGGGGGCGCGGTGGGGTCGATCCTCGGCCTCCGGTCCACGGACGCCGTCAATGGTTCACACAGAGGTCATCACCAGTTCCTGGCGAAGGTGATCACCCATGTCTCGGGCGGAGTGCTTGATCTGGGCTCTCTGGTCACCCCCGAGCTCCAGGCCGTCCTCCAGCGCACCCTCGCCGAGATCCTGGGCCTTGCTCAGGGCTTCTCAGGCGGTCGCGGGGGGTCCATGCACCTCCAGTGGCTGGAAGCCGGAGCCCTCGGCACCAACGCGATCGTCGGCGGCGGAGCGCCATTTGCCGCCGGTAACGCTTGGGCACAGAAGCAGAGCGGCACCACGGACCTGACCATCAACTACTTCGGGGATGGCTCCGCGCAGATCGGCTCCGTGCTGGAGTCGTTCAACTTGGCCGCCACCTGGAGGCTTCCAGTCGGCTTCTTCATCGAGAACAACCTATACGCGGTGTCGACGCACGCGGACGAGGTCACCGCCGACCCACGCTTCTCGGTCCGCGGCCAAGGGTTTGCGATCCCGTCCTGGCGGGTTGACGGCATGGATCCTCTGGCCGTGCACTTGGCGACGCAGGAAGCTGCGGAGCGCATGCGCGCGGGCGACGGTCCCGTGATCATCGAAGCCGAGGTGTACCGGTTCTTCCACCAGAACGGCGCTTTCCCCGGGAGCGCCTTCGGCTATCGGACCAAGGCGGAGGAGGCCGCCTGGCGCGAGCGCGACCCGCTCGACCGCACGGCGAAGGAACTGCAGACACTCGGTCTGGTCGACGCCAAGGAGGTCTCCGACGTGCGCAAGCAGTCGCAGGCGGCATTGAGCACTGCCGTGGCCGCGCTGACCGAGACTCACCCCGACGACCCTGACAAGCGACGGATCCGTCCGGACACGTGGCCTGACCGCGCCGTTGTCGATCACGGGATCCGGTCGGATGCCTCAGAGCTCGAGCGTCTGCCAAAGCTCGACCCAGCAGCGCACGAAGGGCCTTGGAAGCCGACGAAGTTCGTCGACGCGGTGGCCGCTTCCCTGGACCTGCGGATGGAGCAGGACCACCGGATCATCCTGCTCGGCGAGGACGTGCACAGGCTCAACGGAGGCACCAACGGGGCGACCAAGGGGTTGGCGAAGAAGTACGGTCCCGAGCGCGTGATCGGCACACCCATCAGCGAGAACGGTTTCCTCGGCCTCGCGGGCGGGATCGCCCTCGACGGACGATTCCGGCCCGTCGTCGAGTTCATGTATCCCGACTTCATGTGGGTTGCCGCAGACCAGGTCTTCAACCAAGTGGCCAAGGTGCGCCACATGTTCGGAGACAACAACCGGATGCCGCTCGTCCTGCGCACCAAGGTCGCGATGGGATCTGGCTACGGCTCCCAGCACCTGATGGATCCCGCGGGCATCTTCGCGACCTCACCTGGATGGCGCATCGTCGCCGCCTCGAACGCAGCGGACTACCGCGGACTGATAAACGCCGCGCTCGCACTCGATGATCCGGTCTTGGTGATCGAGCACGTCGACCTCTACGGCCGCGCCGATCAGGTGCTCGAGACCGAGACCGACTACATCATCCCGCCGGGATCCGCCGCAGTTCGGCGAGCCGGCTCGGATGTCACCGTGCTCAGCTATCTGTCCATGGTGCATCACTCGCTGGAGGCGATCGAGCTGACTGGGGTCGACGCAGAACTGATCGATCTGCGTTGGCTCGACCGTGCATCGCTGGACTGGGACACCATTGGCGAGAGCGTGCGCAAGACCAACAGGGTCTTGATCGTCGAGCAGGGCGCTCAGGGCACGTCGTACGGCGGCTGGCTCGCCGACGAGTTGCAGCGGCGGTTCTTCGACTGGCTCGATCAGCCCATCGAACGCGTGACGGGAGGGGAGGCTTCTCCGTCCATCTCGAGGGTCCTCGAGCGAGCCGCGATCGCCAAGACCGAGGAGGTCGTGACCGCACTGGAGCGCGTCCGAGCCGGATGGGGCGGTGCCTGATGGCCACGATCATCCGGATGCCGCAGCTGACTGCGGACGCGACGGCAGCCATCGTGCAAGGCTGGCTCGTCGAGCCGGGGTCGCCAGTCGAGGCAGGCCAGTCGGTCGTCGAGATCGAGACCGACAAGGCGGTCGTCGAGTACGAGGCCGAGTCCGGCGGCGTCGTCGCCGCACTGCTCGCATCGGCGGGCGACGAGGTGAACGTCGGGGCCCCTATCGCAGTGATCGTTGCACCCGGAGAGGATCCCGCGGCGGCACTCGCTGAAGCGGGTGCCTCCTCACAACCTTCTGCCGGAACTTCTGGTGGCTCACCGGCTCCCCTGCCGAGCAGGGAGGAAGGCTCCCCCGATGTTCCCGAACCATCCGCGGCCAGCGGCTCTGGCGAGCCGGCCGTCGAGGTGGGCACACCGAACGGCGGCAGGCTCTTCGCCACGCCTCTCGTACGTCGCCTGGCGGCGGAACGCGGTATCGACGTGAGCGTCGTCCAGGGTCGAGGGCCGAACGGCCGGGTCACCCGCCGCGACCTCGACGCCCACCTCGCCACAGTTGCAGCCAACGCAGACCAACGCGACGAGCCCACCGTGCTCCTGCCCGCCGCGGCGCCCGAGGCGACCCGGGAGCAACAGCTCGGCGGCGCACTGCGAGGCACTGGCTTCACCGATGTGCCTCACAGTGGAATGCGGCGCGCCATCGCACGCCGCCTGTCGGAGAGCAAGGCCACCGTGCCGCACTTCTACCTGGTGGCCGAGACCCGGGTGGACGACCTTCTCGCGCTCCGGGCCAGCATCAATGCTGCTGGATCGACGAGGATCTCGGTCAACGACCTAGTTCTCAAAGCAGTCGCCGGCGCGCTCATGGATGTGCCCGACGCGAACGCCATCTGGACCGAGGACGCCGTGCGCCGCTATGACACCGTCGACCTGGCAGTCGCTGTGGCCGTGCCGAACGGGCTGCTGACGCCGGTGATCCGCGGTGCGGACAGCCTCTCGGTCGCCGCACTCAGCTCGGTTGTCCGGGACTATGCAGCACGTGCACGAGACGGCAAGCTGAAGCAGCACGAGCTCGAGGGCGGGGCATTCTCGGTGTCGAACCTCGGCATGCACGGAACCCGAGAGTTCACAGCGATCATCAACCCACCGCACGCCGGAATTCTCGCGGTGGGCGCCGCCACGAAACGACCCGCGGTCGACGCGGATGGCGAGCTCGGGGTCGCGACCATGATGACCGTGACGCTCTCGGCAGATCATCGGGTGCTCGATGGTGCGCTAGCGGCGGAGTGGCTGGCAGCCTTCCAGCGGCGGATCGAGAATCCGCTGACGACCCTGCTGTGAGCGTGGGGACGGCGCAGGCCGGCGTGTGGCGCACCTAGGCGATGGGCAATGAGTCGACCACCGCGAGCGCGTCCGCTGCAGATCGAATGCTGCCGCCGTCGCGTGTGACGCCGACATGGTCACCCGGCGTCCCCCCGTCGTCGTGACGACCCACGACGAACCACAGGCCTCGAGCCGGAGCATCGGTGTCATTGCGATAGATATGTGGGCGTTGCGAGTCGAAGCACACCGAGTCTCCTGGACGTAGCGTCCACTGCTCGAAGTCGAGCAGCAGCGTCAGCTCACCCTCGAGAACGAAGCCGAACTCGGTGCCGCGATGGCGTACGAGCTTGCCCTCGATCGACCCCGAAGCTCCGGGCTCGTAGGTCACCAGGAGCGGATCCACCCCACGCTCGTGGGCAGTCGCCAGCCTCTGCCAGACGACGCCGTTCTCCATCTCGATCGTGGGCCGGTCTTCCCGCCTTTGGACAACGGCAGCTGGTGCCGCGGCGCGCACGGGGGTCAGTGTGGTCGCCTCCCGGCGTCAGCCCCAAGAGCTTGTCCAGGGAGACCCCGAGCAGGGACACGAGCGCGTACAGGGTCGTCACCGAGGGGTTGATCTTCCCTGTCTCGACCTGCGACAGCATGCTCGGCGAGATGTCCGCCTGAGCAGCCACGGCTCGCAAGCTCAGACCCTGCTCCATCCGGATCTCACGCAGCCGCTCGCCCAACAACCGTTCCTTCATGCCTCTCCCTCGTTGGTCCGGCGCTGTCGCCAAGGCCGCGACTTCAGTGGGGATGAAATCGTAGCCGACGGGGCAGCCGTGGCGAGTCCGCCGATGTTCAGCAACCCTTGACAATTCCTCACTCACCATGGTCGCATTCCGTATACGAAATCCGTTTATAGTAGACAAGGAACCGACATGGCCAATGACACCCGTATCGCCACCGTGGAGATTGCCGGCCCGGGCCGCAACCTGCTCAACCCTGAGGTGCTCGCCAAGATCGAACAGGGTCTTCTCGATGCGGCCGCCGACGCAACCGTCGCGGGGATCGTCCTCACGGGCGCCGGCGACGACGCGTTCTGCGGCGGACTCGACGTCCCCGCGATCAAGGCCGGCGCTGACCCCGTTCCGTTCTACGAAGGGCTGATCTCCATCCTGAAACTGCTTCCCACTCTCCCCAAACCCGTCGTGGCGGCCGTCAACGGGGACGCTCTTGCGGGAGGTGCGGGCTTCGTGGCCGCAGCAGACCACGTGATCGCGGTGCCGTATGCGAAGATCGGCTCCTACGAAGTGAGCGTGGGGGTCTGGCCGATCGTCGCGCAGGTGCCCCTGGTCAAGCGTCTAGGAGTTCGTGCGGCCATGGAGAACATCGTGCCGGGTGAGCCCTTCACCGCTGAACGCGCCAAGGAGGTCGGCCTAGTCAACGAGATCGTGCCTGCCAACCAGCTGCACGCGCGTGCCGGCGAGTGGCTGGGCAAGGCATCCCGAGGGGGCGCCACGGTTGCGACCGGCCGTCCCTCGTTGTACGAGGTTGAGCAAATGAGCTACGGCGATGCGTTGGATGCCGCCCTCGCGAGGATCACCGACGCCTACAGGCAGTAGCGCGCCGAACCAGCGGGGCAGTAGAACGTTCGACATGGCTGGCATCAACCGGAGCAAGCAGCACCCGCGCGAGTGCGCAGCGATGGTTGCGCTCGACAAGGAGGCCAACGCGGTCGTCGCCCAGTCCGGCCTGTCCCGCCTTCTCGCCGAGCTCGTCAAGATCCGCGTGTCACAGATTAACGGGTGCGCATTCTGCCTCCGCAGCACACCCGCGAGGCCCTCGCCTTGGGTGAGACAAGTGATCGTCTCGGCGTGCTGGCCACGCGGTGGGAGTCCCAGTATTTCACGGACGAGGAGCGAGCCGCTCTTGCCCTGTCGAAGGACGTCACCCGCCTGCCTGTCGAGGACGCCCGCAGGTGGGACAACGGGGCGCGCAGCGACAGGTCTCCGCGATCACGTGGTTGGCCATCACCTGAACGCATGGAACCGCATCGCGATCCGCAGCCACTACAGGGGTCGCGCCGTCAGAGACCGCTCTCTGAAGTGGGGAGCCCGCTGTCAGGAGGATGGTTGAGGCGTCCAGCGCTGGGTGCGCCGGACGCCTCGTCCTCCCACTCGTGTCCTTCGAGGTTCGGCCGGGGCGGACCGCTGTCCAGCGATGAGCTGTGTCGAGCTGGCGTCTGCTGCTCCCAGGAGAACTCGCGGGTCACTCCTCGCTCTGCCGCCGGTTGTCGGGACAACCAGCGGCAACCCGTCCACGCCGCTCGGTGGCCATGGGCCACGGCGGACGGCGCGGACGGGTCGTGACGTTCTTCAGTCCTTCGGGTTGTAGAGCGCCCCCAGGTGAACGGCATACACGACGTGCCACAGCACGTTGCCGACGAATCCATTGAAGCCGAAGAAGGTGTACCCGAACACGCCCGCGTCGAACAGCTGCGGCACCCACCAGAAGCCTGAGATCAGCGTCAGGACTGCCGCGAAGATGAACGCCTTCGCCATGTTGCCGGCTGCGGTGTTCGGTAGCGGGAGCTTCGGATGAATGACCAAGCAGTACACCAGCGAGAACCCCATGCCGGTCATCACGTGGAAGACCTCGCCAGTGACGAACTGCTTCGTGGGCGACGCGTCTGGCAGCAGAAGCATGCCGTTGAACGTCGGCCAATCCATGTTGTCCAAGAGTTGAGTCCAGGGACGTGGTGTACGACGGGCCCGGTGTGAGCGTGGCGTTCTG
>CALMKG010000429.1 GCA_937867175.1 uncultured Propionibacterium sp.
CCGTCCGACAAGCAGACGCTGATGTTCAGTGCCACCATGCCGGCACAGATCATCGCGCTGGCTCGGGCGCACCTGAACCAGCCGGTGCACGTGCGCGCCGAGGGCGACGACGCCCAAGCGACCGTCCCCGACACCACCCAGTTCGTCTACCAAGCCCACGACCTGGACAAGCCGGAGATCATCGGCAAGCTGGCACAGGCACCATCGGTCGGCAAGATGATGGTCTTCACCCGCACCAAGCGCTCGGCGCAGCGGCTGGCCGACGAGTTGGTCGATCGGGGCTTCGACGCTGCCGCCATCCACGGCGACCTCAACCAAGCGCAGCGTGAGCGGACGCTGAAGAAGTTCCGTCGTGGCGCGACCAAGGTGCTGGTGGCCACAGACGTGGCTGCCCGCGGCATCGACGTGGCGGGCGTCACCCATGTGATCAACTACGAGGTACCCGACGACGCACACCAGTACGTGCACCGCATCGGACGCACCGGACGCGCCGGCCACTCCGGGGTGGCGATCACACTGGTTGACTGGCCGGACCTCACCCGCTGGAGGGTGATCAACAAGGCGCTCGATCTCGATTTCCCCGAGCCTGCCGAGACCTACTCCACCAGTTCCCACCTGCTTACCGAACTTCAGATCCCCGAAGACACCAAGGGACGCATCGCAGCAAGCACCCCGGCCAAGGACGACGAGGAGCAGCCGACTGCGCGGCCCCACCGGTCGCAGGCTCGCAGAGTCGGCAAGGACGACAAGAAGTCCGATCGGCAGCGCCGCAAGCGCGTTCGCCGCCGCAATGGTGAGGTCATCGAACGGGGTGACCGTCAGCCGCCGGAGGCTCTGCCAGAATCGACGGCATGATCCAAGATTTCTCGGGCAAGCGTGTGCTGGTCACCGGTGGCGGCGTCGGGATCGGGCTGGGCATCGTAAGGGCCTTCGCAAGTCAGGGCGCCAAAGTCGCATTCACCTATTTCACCCATGAACCAGATGGCGAACTGCTGGACGAACTCGCTTGGCTGCACGGCAGCCGACCGTTCGCGATCAAGCTGGACGCAACCGACGAGCAGCAGGTCGACCACGCTATGGTGGCGATCGTAGACGCCTTGGGCGGCCTGGACATCTTGGTGAACAACGCTGGCGGCATGGTGCAGCGCTCCCCCTTGGCGCAGATGAGCCTGGAGCTGTGGCGCAAGGTGCTCGACGTCAACCTGACCAGCTGCTTCCTCGTCACTCGGGCTGCGTTGGCGCACCTGAGCGACGGCGGGTCGATTATCAACGTCGCCTCACTGGCTGGCCAGAACGGTGGCGGCCAAGGGGCAGCCGCCTACGCGACCAGCAAGGCCGCCATGTTCGGGTTCACCACCGCGATGGCCAAGGAACTTGCCCCCCGACAGATCCGGGTGAACGCGGTGGCGCCCGGGTTGATCCTGGACACGCCGTTCCACGAGCAGTTCAACAGCGCCGACGGACGGGCCGCGGCGATCGAGGGCATTGCCCTCAAGAAGCCGGGTCTGCCCGCCGACGTCGCCGGACCGATCCTGTGGCTGGCCGACAACGAGGCCGCCGGATTCGTCACCGGCACCGTCACCGACATCAACGGCGGCGCCTACTTCAGCTGAGCCGCCCGGCTCCGGCCGACAGACCGACTCGCCGCCCAAGTGGGCCTGCCCGGTACGGCTGTTCAGTAGTCCATCTGCATGGCGGCCAGGACGTCGCCCAAGGTGTCAGCGGCCATCGCGTTCGCCTTGTCGTTGCCCTCATGCAGCACCTTGAGCAGGTGGCCGGGGTCGGCAACCAGCTCGGCCCGCCGGGCCCTGATCGGTGCGAGGTGTTCGTTGAGCGCCTCGGTGACCTCTTTCTTCAGGCCGCCACCGCCACCGCCGCCGATCTCTTCGGCCACCTGCTCAGGGGTGCGTCCGCTGCTGACCGCGGCCAACATCACCAGGTTGGAGACCTCGGGCCGGTTGACCGGGTCGTAGGTGATGTGCCGGTCGGCATCCGTCTTGGCCTTCTTGATCAGCTTCGCCGTCTCGTCGGCGGTCATGCCGAGTTCGATCACGTTGCCCTTGGACTTGCTCATCTTCGTGCCGTCGAGCCCGAGGATCGCCGGGGCCGCCGACAGCAGAGCGTCCGCCTGGGGGAAGACCGGCACGTCGGGGTGGACGCGCCCGTAGCGTTCGTCGAAGCGGCGGGCGATCAGTCGGGTGACCTCAATGTGCGGCAGCTGGTCCTTGCCGACCGGCACCAGGTTGGCCTTACAGAACAGAATGTCGGCGGCCTGGTGCACCGGGAAGGTGAGCATCAGCCCGCTCATCGGCCGGTCGGAGTTGGCCAACTCGTCCTTGACGGTCGGGTTGCGCCGCAGCTCGGCGTCGGTGACCAGCGAAAGGAAAGGCAGTATCAGCTGGTTCAGCGCAGGTATCGCGGAGTGTGCGAAGATCGTCGACTTGGCCGGATCGATCCCGACAGCCAGGTAGTCCGCGATTGCGCTGAGCACGTTGGCCTTCAGATCACCCACGCCGTCGCGGTCGTAGATGACCTGGTAATCGGCGATCAGCACCCAGGTGTCCATTCCCAGGTTCTGTAGACGCCGGCGGTTCGCCAGCGATCCGAAGTAGTGCCCGATGTGCAGGCGTCCGGTGGGCCGGTCGCCGGTCAACATCCGATAGCGCTCCGGGTGCACCGTCAAGTCTGCCTCGATGGCGTCACTGCGTGCCTGGCTGGCCCGCAACGACGCCTCTGAAGTTGATTCCAGCGCGTCCTCGATCTGTGGCATGGGCGCTAGCCTATCGGCTCAACGCACCACTCCCCCGCGCGCGGCCACCCGGCTGAGCAACTCGCGAAAGGCCGGCTCCCGGGTGAGCACACAGCCCAAATCGTGTCCCACCTTGCCAGTTCCGTGGTAGTCACTGGAGCCGGTGCGAACCAGGTCAAGGCGGGCACCCAGCCGGTGGTAAAGATCTCGCGTGGAAGCGTCGTGCAGCGGGTAATCGACCTCGATGCCGTCCAAGCCGTGCTCGCGGGCCAGCATCTCGATCAGTTCGCCGGTGAGCACCTCGTCCATGCCGCGGATACCCGGGTGAGCCAGTACCACCGCCGCCCCGGCCGCGTGCAGCAGGTCGACGCCCGCGGTGAGTTCGGCGGCCGGACGTGGCACGAAGGCCGGACCGTTGCGGTCCAGGAACCG
>CALMKG010000430.1 GCA_937867175.1 uncultured Propionibacterium sp.
TTCAAATCGGCCAACACTTGGCGCGCGGTGACACCGAAGGCCTCGGCAACCTCGGCGATGGGAACGCCGGGGCGGGCCTGTAGGTAGGGCACCATCGCGAGCAACCTGGCGACCTGGGATGTGGCCGGGTTCATGATGGGTTCCGCTCAGGCTCGGGTTGGCCTGGTCCCTTGCCGGCCGCATGCACCTTGAGGACTCCGCGCAGGTGCGAGACTACTTCGGCACGCAGCTCTGCCGGTTCACAGACGACCACGTCCGCCCCATAGGCGGCTATCTCGCCAGCCGCATAGCCGCTGGTGAACGGCACTCGGTAGGCATGAAAACCGGCCGGCAACGGCAGCGGCGACTCGGCCGCGGCACCCCGGCGACGCAAGGCGGGCGCCCGGACGCCGCGGATCGCGAGCAATGCCGTGAGGTCGGCGGCCCGTGAGGTCAGGACCGCTGTGTGCTGGCTGATCAGCTCCTCGTCCGGCGGGTCAAAGGCATCCGGTTTGCCGACGGTGCTGGGCGCACCGGTCATGCGGGCCAACTTGAAGACCCGCGGAGCCATCCGGTCGCGGTCATAACCGACCAAGTACCAGCTGTTGTTTCGCCAAGCCAGCCGCCACGGCTCCACGGTGCGCACCTCGTCGGCGGTCCGGTAGCCGAACTTCACAGCCTGCCGGTCGACGACCGCCTGCCAGAGCGGTTCGAAGGCCTCCTCCCGGGCACTGAGCCGCGGCGCCAACGCGGTCAGCCGTCCGGCGTCCAGCTCGATGCCCGCTGCACGCAGCTTCGCCAGCGCGTGCGCAGTGTCCTCGGCCATGCTGGCCTGCTGCCAGACGGTGGAAGCCAGACCGAGCACCGTCGCCTCGTCCGGGGTGAACTCGATGGGCGGCAGTTCGAAGTCGGTCCGCGAGATGCGGTAACCCTGCTCGTCGCTGAACAACGCGTCGTTGGAGCCGGTCTCGATCGGGACGCCTAGCGCACGCAGTTCGTCCTTGTCCCGCTCGAACATACGCATGAATGCCTCGGCTGAGGAGTCGCGATAGCCCTCCACGGTTGCCCGGATCTGCTCCTTGGGCACGAAACGACGCGAACTGAGCAGCAGGATCGTCAAGTTGACGAGCCTTTCCGTCTTGCGTCGAGCCACCCTCCCAAGCTAGCAGCCGACCCGGCCCCGGCCGGACCGACACAGCTCCAACGGCCCCATTGCCCCGACGCGCCACCGATCGCTGTGGCAGAGTGACGCCATGACCGAGCCCACGAACTCCTCCGACAAACCGCTGGATCAGAAGGAGGCCATGCGCCAGGCGCTGGAGGCCAAGAGGAAGGCCCAGCACCAGCACAACGAAGGGGCAGCCGGAGCCAAGTCGATGGGCGTTGCTCATTCGAAGGCCGCCGGCAAGCGACAGTTCCGCCGCAAGGCCGGTGGATAGACCGCTCAACACCCCATGCCCGCCGGTCGCTTCGCGCCCAGTCCAACGTCCGACCTGCACCTCGGCAACCTGCGTACCGCCCTGCTGTCGTGGCTGTTCGCTCGCGATGCCGGGCTCGGCTTCCTGCTGCGCATCGAAGACCTGGACCAACAAAGGGTGGCGGCCGCGCCGGGTATCGCCGCGCATCAGCTTGCCGATCTGGCCGCGCTCGGGCTCGACTGGGACGGTCCGGTCGTCCAACAATCGGGGCGGCACCAGCTCTATCGGGACGCCGCCGCCGGTCTGGACACCTACGAGTGCTTCTGTACCCGCCGCGAGATCGCCGAAGCGTCCCAGGCGCCGCACGGAGCGTATCGTCCCTACCCCGGGACCTGCGCGCGGTTGACCGAAGCCGAGCGGGCCGAACGGCGGCGTGATCGTCCCGCCGCGATCCGGGTTCGTGCGCAGGGCACGACTGTGGTGGTGCATGATCTGCACGCCGGCGAGGTCTGTGGTGTGGTGGACGACTTCGTGCTCTTCCGGGCTGACGGCACGCCCGCCTACAACCTCGCTGTCGTGGTGGACGACGGACTCCAAGGCGTCACCCAAGTTTGTCGCGGGGCCGACCTGCTCGACTCGGCCCCCAGGCAGGCCTGGCTCGCCACCCGACTCGGATTCGAGGTGCCCAGCTATGCCCACGTCGGGCTGGCGGTCAACCGGGACGGCGACCGGCTGGCGAAGCGCGATGGCGCTGTGACGCTGGCGACACTGTCCCTGCGGGGAGTCGGCACCGCCGAGGTCTGTCGTCGGCTCTGCGCTTCAGCCGGGCTGCCGGAGTCCGATTCCGCGGCCGGACTGCTCCGGGCCGTGGCCGGTACCCCGTGGTCACGGACGCCGGCCATCTGGGAGCCGTGGGTGGTCAGGCCCGATCAGTAGGCCTCGGTGAACAGAAGGTCGACGACGCAGGCCACCGCGGTGTTCGGGGCGATACTGGGCGTCGGGTTGCCGTTCGGGTAGGCGACCGAACCGGGCAGGGTGACCAGGATGCGGCTGCCGGTGTGTTGGCCGACCAGGGAGTTGAACAGCGCCTGGTGCGTCGCGCCCGCCGCAGCATCGGCCGCCGCCGTGGCGCCGAAGTCGTTGTAGAACTCGGTACCGCCCCAGGTCACACAGACCGAATGCGAGATCAACCCATCGGTTGGGCCCAGTTCGCGACCGCTGCCCTGGATCAGCGGCTGCACCTGCACCGCGGTCGGCTCGGGCAGCCCTGCCGGGATGGTGATCTTCGGGACACCGCCGCTCTCGGTGACCTGCGGCAGGCCCGCGGGCGGGGTGACCGGCTCACCTTGGGGGCCGGCGAGTTCGGTGTCGAGGACGTCGACTATGAACAACAGGCTGTCGCCGGCCTCGACCCCTATCTGGGAGTTGCCCTGCGCGCCGTAGCCGTCCTCACTCGGTATCGCGACCGCCACGCGGCTGCCGACCTTCTGGCCGACCAGGCCGTCGCGGAACCCGGGGATCATCTGGGCGAGCGGCAGGACGGCGGGTTCGCCCCTGCTCCAGCTGGAGTCGAAGACCTCACCGGTGCGAGCGTTGATGCCCACGTATTGGGCCCGGACCATCGCGGTCTCGTGCGGCACCGCGGCGCCGGTGCCCGGCACGATGACCCGGCTGACGGTCTGCTCCACGGCGAACGGGTAGGGTGCCGTGACGCTCGGTTGCGCTGTCAGGTCGGAACTCACCTCAATGCCTGCCAGATCGGCCAGCTTGGTGGGTTCGGCCGTCGGTGTTGGGCTTGGTGTTTGGCTCGGGGTGGCCGGCGAACTCGGGGACGAGGGGCTCGGGCTTGGGTCGGCGCCGCCGGCCCCACCGCAGGCACTCAGGGTGAGGGCAAGCACCGTCAGCCCAGCGACCGCTGCCGCCCGCATGGTTCGCTTCGACGCATTGACTCCGTTGGAAAGCACCACTGCAGATTACCGGAACCAGCCAGACCGCCCTACCGGCGTCCGGCGGCTCAGCGGCCGACCACGTCGAGCAGGGCGCCGAGTTCCTCCCGGGTCAGCTCGCGGGTCTCGCCGACGGCCAGTTGCCCGAGCCGGACCGGGCCGATCGAGATCCGCGACAACCTGCGCACCGGGTGCCCGACCGAGTCGAACATCCGGCGGACGATGCGGTTACGTCCGGAGTGCAGGGTGATCTGCACCATGCTGCGCGATTCGGCCCTGGTCACCAGTTTCACCTTGTCCGGCTTGATCGGGCCGTCTTCGAGGGTGAGGCCTTTCTCCAGCCGACGCAGTGTCTTGTTGTCGAGCAGGCCTTCCACCTCGACCAGATAGGTCTTCGGCACCTCATGGCTGGGATGGGCGAGCTTGTTCGCGAAGTCACCGTCGTTAGTGAGGATCAGGAGCCCCTCGGTGTCGGTGTCGAGCCGCCCCACGTGGAACAGGCGCTGGCGGCGTGGCACGTACTGCTCGAGGGTGGGCCGGCCATCCGGGTCGTCCATCGTCGAGACCACCCCGCGCGGTTTGTTGAGCACCAGGTAGAGGTGCCGCCGGGGCGGCGGGATGCGGGAGCCGTCCACCCGGATGGTGTCACGCTCGGGGTCGACGCGCATTCCCTGCTCGGTGACGACCTTCCCGTTCACCTCCACCCGCCCGGCCGCGATCAGCTCCTCGCTGGCACGCCGGCTGGCCACGCCCGCCTGTGCCAGAGCCTTCTGCAACCGGACGCCATCACTCGGCTCTTGCTTCATAGGTTTCCTCCACGTCGTCTGGAATGATCGCCAGGGCGGCGAGTTCTGCCGCCAGATCGGCGGCTTCGGGCAGATGGGGCGCGATGGGCGGCAGGTCCGACACAGCGGCCAGGCCCAACCGCTCCAGGAAGTAGTCGGTGGTGCTGAGCAGTCCCGCACCGGTGCTGTCGTCATGGCCAGATTCGGTGACCAGGCCGCGCGCCAGCAGGGTGCGAACCACACCGTCCACGTTGACCCCGCGCACCGCGGACACGCGCGACCTGGAGACGGGTTGCGAGTAGGCGATCACCGC
>CALMKG010000431.1 GCA_937867175.1 uncultured Propionibacterium sp.
TACCCCCGCCTTCGTGGTGGTCGGCACCAAGGCCACAGTGAAGGCGGTCCTGCCAGAGTCGGTTGCTCAGCTAGGCGCCCAGGCGGTCTTGGCGAACGCGCTGCACTTGTACCTGCAGCCCGGCAGCGACCTGGTGGACGAGGCAGGTGGGCTGGGTGCGTTCATGAACTGGCCGGGCCCCACGTTCACCGACTCGGGCGGGTTCCAGGTGATGAGCCTCGGGGTCGGGTTCAAGAAGGTGCTCGCAATGGACGTCACTGGCCTGCAGGACGACGACGTCATCGCCGAGGGCAAACAGCGTCAGGCCCACGTGGATGACGATGGTGTCTGGTTCACTTCCCCGATCAACGGTGACCGGCATCGTTTCACGCCAGAGGTGAGTATGCGCGTCCAGCACGAGCTGGGCGCCGACATCACTTTTGCGTTCGATGAGCTGACGACCCTGTTCAACACTCGGCAGTACCAGGAGGCGTCCGTCGCACGGACGCAGGCTTGGGCGCAGCGCTGCCTGGCGGCGCACCGAGAACTCGCCCGGCAGCGGCCGCATCGTCCATACCAGGCGCTCTTCGGGGTGGTGCAGGGCGCCCATTACGAAGACCTGCGGCGCACGGCCTGCCGAGGGCTGGTGGCGACCGAGGTGGACGGGCAGCACTTCGATGGCTACGGCATCGGTGGCGCGCTGGAGAAGCGGCGACTCGGCGAGATCGTCGGCTGGTGCAGCCAGGAGTTGCCCGACGACCGGCCACGGCACCTGCTGGGTATCAGCGAACCGGACGACCTGTTCGCGGCGATCGCGGCGGGCGCCGATACCTTCGACTGCGTCAACCCGAGCCGGGTTGCCCGCAACGCCGCCATCTACACCGCCCACGGGCGTTACAACGTCAACACGGCCGCCAACCGGAGAGCATTCGTCGCGTTGGAGGACGATTGCGACTGCTACACCTGCACGCACTACACCCGTGCCTATCTGCACCATCTGTTCAAGGCCAAGGAGATGCTCGCCTCGACGCTGGCCACCATCCACAACGAACGGTTCACGGTGCGGTTGGTCGACACCATCCGCGCCGCTATCGCGGCCGGTGATTTCGAGGCCTGCCGCACCGAGGCGCTGGGCCAGTTCTATGGGCCGCTGGCCCAGATCGGGCTCGGTGCGACGAGGGTCGACAACCGCTGAGGATGGCGCGTCTGGGCTCGCAGTGCGAGCCGCAGTGGCAGAATCTGTACATGGACAGCGACGCCGCCTTCATCGATGACACGCCCGAGTCCTCGTCCGAGCAATTGGACCAACAGGGCCCCGCCGATTCGTTGATCTATCGCGGGGTCGATGAGCCCTTGGACGAGGGATACACCGCACCCGAGAACTGGTCGCCTGCTCAAGGTTTCGGCAACACCGCGTCCGAAATGGCGCAGGGCGAGACCATTGATCAACGAGTCGAACAAGAGGTGCCCGAGCGGGACCCCAACAAGTTGCGCGGCCCCTGGAATCCGCAGGGTGAATCGCGAGAGGTCGGGTCGAAGCGGGCCGGACGTCTGGTCGCCACCAGCAACGGCTCGGTCTACGAGGACAACGAGCCCGAGGCGATCGCCAGGGACGTCGGCATCGACGGTGCGGCGGCAAGCGCGGAAGAGGCCGCCATGCACATCATCTTCGAAGAAGACCTGGAGGGCCAGGGTGACGAAGATCTGGACGAGGGGGACGAGGACGACTAGCCGTCCGGGCTACGGCTAAACTCGTTGGGTATCCCATGAAAGGACCGCCCTGACTACCAGCCACCAACCGTTCGCCGACCCAGGCGACGGTGAATCACCAGCAAGCAGTGTGGCGCACCTGCCCGGTAATCGACAGCTGACCGTCCCGGCGTCGATCGACATGGTGAGGTTGCTCGGTCCACGCGACGAATTCCTGCGGATCCTGGAGCGAGACCTGGCCGCCGATCTGCACGTTCGGGGAAACGAGATCACCCTAGTCGGGTCCACCACCGATGTCGCCCTGGGCGTTGACGTGCTGACCGAACTGATCACGATCATCCGCACCGGACAGGGCCTGACGGCCGAGACCGTGGAGCGGGTGGTCGCCATGAGCCTCTCCAGTGACGACGCCCGCCCGGCCGAGGTGCTGACCCACAACATCTTGTCCACGCGCGGCAAGACGATCCGACCGAAGACGCTCAACCAGAAGCGCTACGTGGACGCCATCGACCGGCACACCATCACCTTCGGCATCGGGCCGGCCGGCACCGGCAAGACGTACCTGGCGATGGCCAAGGCCGTCCAGGCGCTGCAGGCGAAGCAGGTGACCCGCATCATCCTGACGCGTCCGGCGATTGAGGCCGGCGAGCGCCTCGGCTTCCTGCCCGGGACTCTCAACGACAAGATCGACCCCTACTTGCGTCCGCTCTATGACGCGCTGCATGACATGCTCGATTCCGAATCGCTGCCGAAGTTGCTCACCGGCGGGGTGATCGAGGTGGCCCCGCTGGCGTACATGCGCGGACGCACCCTGAACGACGCGTTCATCGTGCTTGACGAGGCACAGAACACCTCGATGGAGCAGATGAAGATGTTCCTCACCCGGCTGGGTTTCGGGTCGAAGATCGTGGTCACTGGTGACATCACCCAGGTGGACCTGCCCGGTGGGGTGCGGAGCGGACTGCGAGCCGTGCAGGGGATTCTGGACGGCGTGGAGGACATCGCGTTCTGCACGCTGACCAACCGCGACGTGGTGCGCCACAAGCTGGTGGGACGCATCGTCGCGGCGTACGACCGCTACGACTCGACGCTGGCCGAGACTGTCGCATCGCCCCGGAAGACGCGAGGCTCAAGATGATCGACGTAAACAACGAGTCGGGCACCGAGGTCGACGAACTCGGTCTGCTGCAGTTGGCGGAGTTCGCGCTAGCAGAGTTGCGTATCCATCCGCAGGCCGAACTGTCGATACTGCTGGTTGATGAGGCTGCGATGGCGGAACTGCACCAGCGGTTCATGGACCAGCCGGGCCCCACCGACGTGATGAGCTTCCCCATGGATGAGTTGCGTGCCCCCGAACTCGGCCAGTCGCCACCGCGTGGCACACTGGGCGACATTGTGATCTGCCCGCAATTCACCTCGGCGCAAGCCCCCGAGAACGGCCGCGAACCTGCCGAGGAGATCCAGTACCTGCTGATCCATGGGCTGCTTCACCTGCTTGGGCACGACCATGCGGACGCGGGGGAGCGGGCGGTGATGTTCGGCCTGAATGATCGCATCATCGCGGACTGGCGGCGTACCAAGGATGGCCAGTGACTGGACTTGACTGGATCATGGTCGGTTCGGCCCTGGTCGCGATCGTGGTGGCAGCGGTGCTGTCGGCGGTTGATGCGGCGCTGACCCTGATCACCCCGACCAGAGCCGAACGCATGGTCGCCGAGGGCCAACCTGGTGCCGCCGCGGTCAAGGAGATCACGGATGACCCAGCCCCCGAGGTGACGACCGCGCACTTCCTGCAGGTGCTGTGTGAGGTTGCGGCGATCGTACTGGTCTGCCTGGTGGCCGTCGACAATTTCCAAGGTTTGGGTACCAGACTGGTGGTTTCGATCACGATCATGGGTCTGGTGGCCTTCATCGCCTGGGGGGTGGCGCCGGTCACACTGGGTAGGCAGAACGCAGAGAAGGTGGCCCGGATCGCAGCGCGTCCACTGTCGGTGCTGTCGACGATCCTTTGGCCGATCTCGCAACTCCTGATCCTGATCAGCAACGTGATCACGCCCGGCCGCGGCTACGCCGATGGTCCCTTCATCGCCCAGGCCGAGAAGATCGCCGAGGCCAGTGAAGGTGAACGCGAGATGATCATGTCGGTCTTCGAACTTGGTGAGACGCTGGTCCGCGAGGTGATGGTGCCCCGCACAGACGTGGTCTACGTTGAACGCACCAAGACTCTGCGACAAGGTCTTTCGCTTGCGCTCAGATCTGGCTTCAGCCGGATTCCGGTCACCGGGGAGAACCTGGACGATGTGGTGGGTGTGCTCTACCTCAAAGACCTGATGCGCCGCATCTACGACAACCCGGACGCCGAGAAACGCGAGACGGTCGATACCGTCATGCGGCCGGCGTCGTTCACCCCCGACAGCAAGCCGGTGGACGACCTGATGCGCGAAATGCAGATGAGCCGCCACCACATGGTGATCGTCATCGATGAGTTCGGTGGCACCGCCGGCCTGGCCACCATCGAGGACGTGGTCGAGGAGATCGTGGGTGAGATCGTCGACGAGTACGACGCCGAGCCCGACCTCGCCGAGCAGCTCTCGACCGGGGTCTGGCGGGTCTCGGCGCGGATGCCGGTGGACGACATGGGCGACCTTTTCGACCTGGAACTGGACGATGAGGATGTCGAGACGGTCGGTGGCCTGCTCGCCAAGGAGCTGAACATGGTCCCCCTACCTGGCTCCCGGATAACCTGGAACGGGCTGGAGATCACCGCCGAGAGGGCGACCCCGCGTCGCCACCAGATCGACACCGTTCTGGTGCGGCGGCTGGAGCCGGACGTGGAGCAACCCGATGGCGGAGATGATGATGAGTGATTCTGTGGGTCAGGCCGGTTTCCGGTCGGGTTTCGTCTGCTTCGTCGGACGTCCCAATGCCGGCAAGTCGACACTGACCAACGCCCTGGTGGGCAGCAAGGTTGCCATCACCAGCAGTAAACCGCAGACGACCCGGCATGCCGTTCGCGGCATCATCTCGCGTCCGGACGCCCAACTTGTGGTGATTGACACCCCGGGGCTGAGCAAACCGCGCTCATTGTTGCAGGAGCGGCTCAACGACCTCGTCTACACCACGTGGGGCGAGGTGGACGTGATCGCGGTGCTTTTCCCGGCCAACCAGCACATCGGGCCTGGGGACGAGTACCTGGTGCGCGAGATCGCCTCGTTGTCCCGTCCGCCCAGGCTGGTGGCAATCGCCTCCAAGACCGACCTGGTCGGTGCGCAGCGACTGGCCAAGCATCTGGTCGAAATCGATGCGCTGCAGGAGCAACTCGGGGTGCGTTGGGAACACATCGTGCCCTGTTCGGCGGTCAGCGGCGAGCAGGTGGACGTGCTGGCCGACGTGCTGGTCTCGCTGTTGGACGAGGGGCCCGCGTACTACCCGGACGGCGAGGTCACCGACGAGGCGACCGAGACGTTGGTCGCCGAACTGATCCGGGAGGCGGCGCTGGAAGGCGTCCGTGACGAGTTGCCGCACTCCATCGCCGTCGAGATCGACGAGATGGGGCTACGCGAGGGACGCCCGGACGATCGTCCGCTATTGGACATCTTCGCGTCCTTGGTGGTAGAACGCGACTCGCAGAAACCGATCATGATCGGACGCGGCGGTGAGCACATCAAGCAGGTCGGTTCGGACGCCCGGCGCCAGATCACCGCGCTGCTGGGCACCCCGGTGCACCTGGACCTCAAGGTCAAGGTCCTGAAGGACTGGCAGCGTGACCCCAAGTACCTGAACCGGCTCGGCTTCTGA
>CALMKG010000432.1 GCA_937867175.1 uncultured Propionibacterium sp.
ACCAGCCGTGGACGACGCGGGCGACGGAGGTCGCGTCGTGGAAGCCGTTCGGTGTGAGCGGCTGCTTGCCGCCCGGGACGCACGGGAAGACCGGGATGCCGAGGTTGGCATAGCGCAGCGCGGCGGTCGCGAGCGTCGGCTCGCCAGCGACTCGCTGCATCGTCGACACCGACCACGTCGGAACCGGGTTGTTGGGGTCGAACATGCCCCCGACGATGCGCCAGCAGGTATCCACGAATTCGGGATACCTGCCCGGATCGGCGAGGGGGATACCTGCGTTTGCGCAGGTCAGGAGGTATCCCTAAGTCGTTCTGCGTTCTGCGTTCCGCGTCACTCGGTCCTGTCGCTGGTCGAGACGATGATGTGACAGGACGAAGGAACAAAGGACGTACCCGATCGCGCGGGACCGCATCACCCAGGTCGACATCGAGTGATGCACCGTCGCGAACTGCCCGGTTTTCAGTGCCTAATGAGGACTACGCAGAGAAACAGCGCCGCACCACCACGTGGTCGAGAACAGCACGGTCGGCGTCACGCACGATGACACGAATCACTGCCTCCGTGCGCGCTGCTCTTAGCGGTCTGGTACGCAACCGCCCGGGGCACGTTGGGGTTCGAAGTTGGTGGTTGACCACTGAAACCGTCTGGCTTCTGGCAGTGTTTGGACCGCGCGCTCCGAACGGTGCGCCTCGTTCGTCCAAAGGGGACTTGGCAATGTCATGTGGTGTCGTCGGTCGTCGCCGAGCGGCGGGGATGATCCTAGTAACGCTTGTTGGTCTGCTCACAGCGTTCGTGCTCGGGCCGGGTGCGGGAACTGCTGCTGGACGCCCGCCCCAGCAAGCCACAGCCGACGCCACCGCACGAGCAGTCCGTCAGGACACGGTCGCTCTCCCTTCCGCCCCGATGCCGGATAACGGGGACATCGCCGGGAATGGACGTTGGGTGGCCTATGTGTCCAACTCGCGCCTCTACGTGTATGACATGAAGGCGGACGCCAGAAGCCAGGTGGCGTCGCGAGTGACCACATATAGGCCAGCACTTTCGAGGACCGGCCGCTTTGTCGCGTATGCAAGTCGCGGACGAGTGTGGCGATGGGACCGTGAGCGTGGTCGTGCCGTCAAGGTGGGACTTGGGGGTGACGAAGTGGCCATGTCTGCTTCTGGCCGGTTCATCGCCTTCGAGACGACACAAGGGGATCAGGTGAACCTCAAGGTCGTTGACCTCAAATCTCGTCGACACACGATCGTCTACTCGGGCACCCCGCGCGCGAGGGAGGGCGATGTCGCGCTCGGGTCATTTGACATCAGCAGCGACGGGAGTGCGGTGTCCTTCTGGACCGATATTGTCTTCGGCCCTCGCACGTGCGACCTGCACGTATGGCGCAGGGGTGTCCCGGAAGTCGTGTTCACTGGGCTGGCGAACGAGACCGGGAATTGTCCTTCAGCCATGCCCTTCCTTGCTCCTGGTGGGCAGTTCGTGACATATCAGGATGACGACGCGCCCGAACCGGGCGAGCCCGGTGAGCGGAGTGGCTGGCATCGCATTGACGTCACGAGCGGGCAGAATTCCAAGCTGACGTTGCCCGCGCCCACTGGTTGTCAAACTCAGCCGGACTTCAATGGCATGGTCTCCGAAGATGGCAGCACCATCGCGTATAGCACGCTCGACTGGGCGGCTGGGCCGCGCTGTCCATTTACAATCCAACTGTGGCGCATTGGAGCGCCCGATTCCAGGGAGATCCACCGCGTGCGAGGAGCGCGTGCAGGAAGCGGTATCCCAAATGCGGTCGTCTACGGCATCGCTGCGCAAGGGCAGGCGGTGCTTCTTGCGGTCCAAGCCCGTCCCACGAAGATGGCCGTTTGGCACCGTTAACCATGGCTCTGGTCCTAACCAGCGACACGGACCGCGCGGCAGACCCGTTGGCGAAGCGCCAGGGTGGGTCACCTTTGCTGATGCGGTCATTTCGGCGATCTCAGCGAAGGACTAGGCCGTCGTGCCTCTCCTGTGGGGCGCTGACGCTACGAGAAGGTCAACTTAACCAACGGCACCCCGTCATCGAGCGGGCTCACCTGTCACGATGGTCTGATTGCAAGGGTTCTTCGGCGGCAAGCCGTTAACCCATTTTGACGCGTCCATGCGCCACTCCCGGTTCCGGCACGATCGATTGGGCGCGGACCAACTAAGCCGCAACGACCTGTCGGATGGACCGCGCCCGGTACTGGCAGTGTCCACCTGTCGCGGGGCTTCGGGCTCTCGGTCGTCGCCCAAGGTGCCGCACCCGGGCGGCTGCGCGCCGATGACGCATCAACTCGTTTTGCGCCGCGTCACACTCATCTGCCGCTTACCCTCCACGACTTCCACGGTCCGCGGAGGAAGCTGGATCGGCCCGTAGCCGTCATCGCTCCGATTCGAGATCTCATCGCGCATTCGCGCGTCAGCCTTGTCGATGTTCCCCATCGCACGATCCACCGCCACGCGGTCCAGGTCTGCGATCTCGTCGTACGGCGACGCGGCGATGGTGACGCTGGACGCGAAGTCGGCAAGGCCGAGGTCGCCGACGGTCAGTGCGTGGGTGGTGACGATATGGCCGACATCGACGATCGCGGCGGTCATGATGTGGTCGAGTCGGTCGCCCTCGAGGAGCCAGCCCCAGCCGTCCTTGCGGAGGTCAGTGAACGGCTCGCCACTGATGAGATGCAGCGCCGCGATGAGGTCAGCCATCCCCTCGGCGCCGCGGCTCTGTCCGCGGGCACGGAGGCGCCTGAACAGGTCGAGATCGCAGAGGACCCCGTCGAGGGCGTAGGTCGCCGGGACGCCGTCCTGGTGGGTCTGCTGCGCGCGGGGGAGGAACGGCTTGCCGGCCCGACTCTGCCCGAGCCACTTCCGGATGATGCTCAGGTCGGACCGCGCCTTCTGAGGACGGATGCAGAGGTCCTCTGCGAGCTTCTCTGCGGTGACCCCGTTCGGGTGGAGCGCGAGGTACGCGAGGAACTCGACGTAGTAGGGCCGGCGGTGAGCCGTGGCTGTCGCGTCGCCTAGAGTCCTGACCGTGACCGGACCCAGCAAGGTCACCTTCGGGGCCACGGGAACCGGGGAATCCCATCGGGCGAGGTCCTCGTCGAGGTCCGGATCGGAGGCATGAACGGCCGCTGCGGCTTCCGGACAAGCGTTGGGCGCGAGAGTCTCGACATCGTCGACGGTCGTTGCCGCCCGGTCGGCGTAGATGTGGGCGTCGAGCGGCAGGAGTGACGAGGCGCCGGCCGGTTGCTCCTCCGGACGCGGGTCGGTGAGTTCGTCGACGAGCGCGCCCGCGCAGTCCGTCACGGTCCCCACGTCGGCGGCGCGGGGGACCGGCACCACCTGGGCCTCCGAAGTGAGATCGATCAGCGCGGCACACGCCTGGGCTTCGGTGGCTGTGAGCCCCGCGGATGCGAGATCCAGGTCAAGGGAAGGAACTCGCACGCGGCCGTCGGTACTCAGATGGAGGTCGGCGTACGGCTGGGACGCTTCGCAACCGACGGTCACCATCGCGATG
Source organism: uncultured Propionibacterium sp. (assembly GCA_937867175.1). Lineage (GTDB taxonomy): Bacteria > Actinomycetota > Actinomycetes > Propionibacteriales > Propionibacteriaceae > Brooklawnia. The sequence continues at coordinate 3,536 of CALMKG010000432.1, forward strand.
CCGGAGCGTCCGGAGAAGCCGACCACGGCTCCAGCCAGCCCCGTCAGATCCGGACTCGTGTCGCCGCTCGCGATGATCACTGCGTGGAACTCGTCCGGCTCCCCGGTCGGGCTGGCCGTCGCGAGGTCGTCGACAAGCGAGCCAAGGAACGCGTCGTCGCCTGGCCCGTGGACGTGGAAGAAGTCGCGGTTGATCGCCGCCAACTCCGCGCCGATTCCCAGCGCTTCGACGTGTACCGGCGAGGCCCAAGGGTTGACGACCAACTCCGCCGCAAGATGGCGAGCCAGGGCGGCGCTACGGTCGGCGTCCCCTGACAATGCCAGCGCACGAAGCTCCTCGAGGTTGAGCAGCACGAGCGCGCCATCGTCTGCCTGACCGACGCTGACCAGCATCGGGTACGGCGGCAGTGCGTCCGGAGGCGGAGTCGGGACCGCCTCGACAGGGACGTGCCATGCAGCGCCTTCTCCGGTCCATGGCATAGGGAGTTCAGCCGGCTCCGCGAGCGTCAGCACGATCCGGCTGGAAGAGAGCCGGACGGAGAG
>CALMKG010000433.1 GCA_937867175.1 uncultured Propionibacterium sp.
GTGCAGCCAGTCGACGATGGCCCGGCATTGTGCCCCGGTGAGGGTTTGGTGCCAGACGACCTGCCCGGCGTCCTCGACGTAGCTGCCATTGCCGCCGACCATGCCGTCGACGCCGATCTCCCACAGCATCTCGGGCATCTCGGCTCTGCTGCGACCCGTGCACAGGTAGACCCGGTGCCCCGCCGCCCGGGCGGCGCGGATGGCGGTCACTGCTGATTCGGGGAGGCGGTTGTGATAGTCGACCAATGTCCCGTCGACGTCGATGAACAAGATGCGGGGCATGGGAACTCCTTAGGGCTGGGCGCGCTTCGCCACCGGCACGATCAGGATAGCCAGCGCCGAGATCGCGCCGACAGCCAAGAGCGCATTGAGGATGCCGAAGTGGTCGCCCAGGAAGCCGAGCAGCGGCGGCCCGGCCAGGAACGCGGTGTAACCGATCGTTGCCACCACCGACAATCTCATCGCCGCCCGTTCCGGGTCGTCGGCTGCCGCAGACATGCCTACCGGGAAACCCAGGCTGGCCCCCACACCCCAGATCGCGCAGCCGATGAACGCCAGCCACGTGTTGCCGAAGACCACCAGCAGGCAACCCACGATCGCCGAGGCGAACAGCACCCTGAGCACGGGCACCCGGCCATAGCGGTCGAGCAGCCCGGCGCCCAGGACGCGGCCGGCGGTCATGAAAGTGAGGAAGACAGCCAGGGCAAGGACGCCAAGTGCCTTGTCGACGTCGTGACCGTCGACGAAGGCGACCGCCATCCAGTCGTTGGCAGTCCCCTCGGTGAACGCTGCGGCCAGCACCATGACCCCGATCAGCAGGGTTCGGGGCTCACTCCAGGCCGAGCGCTGGGCCACGGCTGGCGCCGAAGCCGCGTCCTCGACGTCGTCGGACGTGGATTGGGAGGGCAGGAAGCGTCCGGTACCCCACCAGACAGCGACCACGGTCAGGACGGCGACCACACCCAAGTGGACCAGCAGCGGCACCTTCAGCCAAACCAAACCGGCACCGATCAGTGCGGCCAGGACGGTGCCACCGCTGAAAGCGGCATGGAACCAGGGCATGATCGCCTTGTCGAGTGCCCGTTCGATCACGGTGCCTTCCAGGTTCTGCGCCACATCCCAGACCCCCATACCCAGACCGAGCAGGAAGAGCCCTGGCATCACCCAGAACCTGCCCACCTCGAACTGCACCGCCAGCGCCGCCAGGACGATGCCAGGCGCGGCCAGGGACAGACCGATACGGACGCTCGCCACCGCACCGAACCGGTGGGCGATGCGGCCGGCCACCGGCAGACCCAGCAACGATCCGGCAGAGACCGACAACAACAGGACGCTCAGCATGCCCGGCGTGAGATCAAGGATCTCCCTGACATCGGGCACCCGAGACATCCAGGACGCGAACGCGAAGCCGTTCATGGCAAAGACGAGAAGATCCCCGTTGCGGGCCGCGACGACCGTCTGCGGCGCGGTCGGCGGGTTGGACTGTTGGGCTGGTGTTCGCACGACTGACACGTTAGGTGAGTGGCTGTTGACGAGCAACGCCGAGGCCGGCACACGCCGGTCATCCAGCCCAGACGGGCGGCATACGGATGCGAGTTGTCCGGCCGGGCCTGTCAGACTTTCGGGTATGGAGTGGCATGAAACGCTGGCTATTGTCTACCTCGTGGCGACCCTCACCTTGAGGATCATCGCCCTCGGCGTCGTCCCCGAGGGGCGTCGACCCAGTTCGTCGATGTCTTGGTTGTTGCTGATTCTGCTCTTCCCCGAGGTCGGGTTCCCGCTGTACCTGCTCATGGGCAGCCCCTACGTCAAGGGGCGGCGCAAACTCATCCAAGACGAGGCGAACGAGGTGATCGCCGCCCACACTCAGGGTCTGCCGCAGGTTCCGCCTGCCGCCGATCCCAGCCCCGGCCTGCGCAGCTTGATTGCCATGAACCATCGGCTGACGGGGCTGCCGTGTGTCACGGGGCAGCACCTGGGCACCTACGACACGACCGAAGGGCTTTGCGCGGCCATGGCTGCCGCCGTCGACCAGGCTGAGGACTTCTGCCACGTCGAGTACTACATCATGGCTTGGGACGACGCCACTGACGTCTTCTTCACCTCGCTCGTCGCGGCCGTCGAGCGCGGGGTCAAGGTGCGGCTGCTGTTGGATCACCTCGGCTCCCGGATACAACCGGGTTGGAAGGACTTCCAGCGCCGGATGACGCAGGCCGGCATCGACTGGCATCTCATGATGCCGCTGCTGCCCTTGCGCGGACGCTGGCGTCGGCCCGACCTGCGCAACCACCGCAAGATGTTGATCATTGATGGCAAGGTGGGCTTCATAGGCTCCCACAACGTCATCGACCCCTCCTACGGCAGCCAGAAGAACGTCCGCATCGGGCGCGAGTGGCTCGACCTGAGCATCAAACTGGACGGCCAGGTCGTCAACCAACTGGAGGCTGTCTTCGCCACCGACTGGTTCACCGAGACCGGCGAACGGCTTGACGTCCCTGAGCCCGTCTCGGAGAAGGAGATGCTGGGCGGCATCGACAACGCCCTGCAACTGGTGCCGTCGGGTCCGGGATTCCCGACCGAACCCAACCGCAACCAGTTCGTCCAGTTGATGCACCAAGCCACCCGGACGCTGACGGTCACCAGTCCCTATTTCGTGCCCGACGAGTCGCTGCTCACCGCGATCATCGGCGCGGCCTACCGAGGGGTAGAGGTCGAACT
>CALMKG010000434.1 GCA_937867175.1 uncultured Propionibacterium sp.
ACTTCTGCTCGGGTCTTGGATGTCATGATGTGGTCCTTTCGTTGGGTTGGTCCGGATCCGCCAAATGGCGTATCAGGTGGGCGGCGGTGTGCTCGTCGGTGACGAGGACGCGGCAAAGTCCGCGACGCACGCACGCCTCGGCCACCGCATGCTTCGCCTCGCCGGAGGCCACCGCCACCGCACGTCTCGCGCTGAGCACATCGGCCAGATCCAGGCCGATACTTCTCTCCTCCAGCTCCGGGCTCGCCGGATTGCCTGTGCTGTCCACGAAGCGCCCCACTGCATCGCCGACCGCGCCACGTTGGCGAAGCAAGTGTTCGTCGGCAGGTTTGACGTTCCCCGACTTCACCAGCACCGACTCATGGCTGATGGCGCCCAACGAGAACAGCAGCACGTCGGCCGAGCGGGCAAGCTGGAGCACCTCCGCGATGGAGGGCTCGCGACGCAGGGCAGCCGCGAGCTTCGGTGAGTCCACGATGGCAGGGGCGGGCAGGAAGACCGCTGAGCCACGTGATTGACGTGCCAGGGAGGAGATGATTGCGGCTGGGTCTCCGGGCCCCGGGCGCGTCAATCCCCCGTTGGCCTGGACGACGGTCACCGCGTCCGCCCACGAGGGCGGGATCGCATTGGCGAGATCGCTCATGGTTCGCCCCCACGAAACGGCGAGCGTCGAAGGCTTGGTCGGGAGATCTGCCAGATACTCGGCGGCCGCCCGGGCCACCGCCCTGCGCGTGGCCACCTCGTCGGCTTCGGCAGGCACCACGATCGCCTCGGACAGGCCGCTGATCGACACCAGTTTCGCTTCCAGATCGTGCGAGCGGGCGTGCGGATGGTCGATCTCGATCCGCACGATTCCCCTGGCCTGGGCCTCCTTCAGCAGCCGGCCCACCTGCCAACGGGTCAGGTGCAGGCGATCGCCCACCTCCTGCTGGGTCAACTGCTGCTCGTAGTGAAGCTGGCAGACACGCAACAGGAGGTGGTCTCGATCATGGCCGGGACGGGTCACGCGTCACGGCTTCCCGTTGGGGTGGAACAGCACCTTCGATGAGACGACCTCACGTCGAGCCATCTGCCCGATCAGCTCGGGCACCCGCTCGACGGGTTCTTCGTGGGTGATCATGAACTCCCATTTCAGCTCACCTGAAGCCATCTTGGCGACAGTGGTCTGCCACTCCGCTCCCGGGTAGGGAGCCGAGAACGAGTTCCACGAGCCGAGGACGTCGATCTCCAAGCGCATCAGCCGGGCCCAGGTCTTCTCTTTGATGACCACATCGGCGTGCGGGATGCCGATGAGCACCACCTGGCCGTGCCGAGCGGTGATCGAGACCGCCAGGTCTTCGACCACCGGGACGCCCGAGGTCTCGATGACCAGGTCGAAGCCCTTCCCGATCAGTGGTTCGAGCTCCGCATTGGACGAGGTGGCGTGGTCGGCGCCGGCCTCCAGCGCCAGCTTCGCCTTGTCGGGCGTCACGTCGATGGCCACCACCTCGCCCGCTCCGGCAAGCTTGGCCCACTGCACCGAGAACAACCCGATGGGCCCTCCGCCGCCCAGGACGGCCACCCGATCACCCATCCGCAGTCTCGTCCGGTAGATCGCGTGCAGCGAGACCGCTGCCGGGTCGACCATGGCCGCCGCCCGCGGATCAAGGTCTTGGGGCACCTTGAGCAACAGGTGCGCGGGACCAGCGACGTACTGGGCGTAGGCTCCGTGGCGGCGAGAGCCGTAGTAGTCGTAGTCCTCACACAGGCTGAACTGACCCTGCACGCACGGCGGGCACTTGAAGCAGGGGATCATCGGCGGCACGCTCACCAACTCGCCGATCTCGAATCCGGTCACGCCCTCGCCCAGTTCCTCAATGTGGGCCGAGAACTCGTGCCCACAAATCAACGGCAGCTTGTGCGGGCCGGACTCGAACATCCGGCTCAGGTCAGACCCGCAGACGCCGCAGCAGGCGACCTTCAGCAGCGCCTCGCCCGGGCCCGGCACAGGCTTGTCCACCTGTTCGATCCGCACATCACCCACCGCGTACATCACCGCGGCCGTCATCTTCTCTGTCACTTCTCTCCTCCTGTCGTCCTCGTCGGACGCATCGCTTACGGAATCCTTGCGGTGCTCATTCACCGTCGAGGTGACGCACCATGTTGTTCATCAGGGCCTTCATCGCCGGGTAGGTGTCCAGGTAGGCCTGGTAGTAGTACTGGTAGGCCTCGTGTGCCTCGGCGTTGGGTTGGATCTCCTTGATGGTGTGCACCATCGAGGAGGCCGCCGCAGGCAGATCTGGGAAGATGCCGGCCGCGATGCCGCCCATCATGGCGGAGCCGAGAATCGGTCCTTCGGTGTTGCGCGTGAAGATCATCGGGACGTTGGACACGTCGGCGTGCATCTGCATCCAGAACTCCGATTTCGCCGGGCCGCCGGAGACCACGATCTGCTCGGGTGGGTAGCCGTTGTCACGCATCGTCTGGAAGATCGACTCGGTGCCGAAGCAGATGCCCTCGATGATGGCGCGATACAGGTGGTTCTCGGTGTGACCCAACGACAGACCCCAGAAGACACCCCGAGAGCGGGCATCCGAGTAGGGTGCACGGTTGCCCTGGAAGTGGTCGAGCAGCACCAGTCCGTCGGAGCCGATCGGCAGCCTGGCTGCTTCCTCGTTCAACACGTCATAAGGATCGCGTCCGGTTTCCTTGGCGATCTGGATGGCCTTCGGCGCCAAGGTGTTCTTGAACCAGGCGACCACCGAGCCGGTGGACGACTGGCCGCCTTCCACGGTGTACTCGCCTGGGATGATGGCGTCAGTGAACGAGCCCCACAGTCCCTTCGCGTGCAGTGGGGTGCGGGACTGACCGATCATCACGTGGCTTGACCCGGTGATCAGGGCCATCTTGCCGGGTTCTACCACGCCCAGCCCGATGGCACCTGCGTAGGCGTCGATGCATCCCTCGGCGACCGGCGTGCCTCTTCGCAGGCCCAGATCGTTGGCGGCCGACAGCGACAACCCGGCGACCTTCGCCCCGAGCGGCAGCAGGGTCTTGGGGAACTTGTCGAGGATGTCCGCCACACCTGCAGTCTCGTAGAGGCTGACCGGCCAGCCTCCCTCGTCGGCGTCGTAGAAGTACTTGCAGGCCGCGTGGTTGACCGACATCGTCCATTCGCCGGTCAGTCGGTTGACGAGCCAGTCGGTGCAGTCCGCGATGACAGCCGCCTCCTTGAAGACCTCCGGCTCGTTCTTGCGGATCCACATCGACTTGGGGCCTCCCCATTCGGCCGATACCGGCCCGAACCCGGAGTACTTCAGCGCCGAATCGCCGGTCCGGGCCAGTTCGTCGGCCTCTGCGGCGGCACGGACGTCCATCCACAGCAGAGCTGGGCGGAGGACATTGTTGTTCTTGTCCACGGCCACCACTGTGGCGGACGTCGAGTCGACGCCGATGCCCGCAATCGCGTCGACAGCGACGCCCGCCTTCTCGACAGCGGCACGCACCGAGGCGACGATACAGGTCCACCACTCGGCCGGATCCTGTTCGGCCCTGCCCGACCGTGGGAAATCGGTTCTCCATTCGGTGGCGACGGAGGCCAGTTCATTTCCGTCCAAGTCGAAGACGCCGGCACGCGCACCGCCGGTGCCCATATCGATCCCGAGCAGGTATGGTCCATCAGTCATCGCAGACTCCTCTTCCCTGATACCAAGAGAGTTCCTCAGGGCCTCTATGCCCTGTCCCCAGAGTCGCCCAGAGAGGGTCTCCCAGGCCAGCTTTCCCCGCCCTTTGCTCATCTGAGCGCCAGCCCGCTATCGCGGGGGACGTCGACACTACCTACCGTCCCACCGCACCTGCGCGTGCGGTCACTGCGGGCAATTGACGACGACGCTGTGGTCGGCGACCACCGGCGGATCTGCCTCGAACGCCTGACAGGCGGTCTTCTCGTCGCGCGAGAATTGGACGAACAGGTGATCGTCGTCGAGCCTGACCGCCGCGATTGCCGGGTCACCGCTGAGCTCCGCGATGAGCCCCAGATAGCGGGACTGGCCGGGACCCGTCCGCACCGAGTACGTCTGCTGGTACCGGACGGTCCAAGTGGGCGACTCACCGAGCAGGACGGCCACCGGCTCCATCTGCTCCGGACTGGAGACTACGACAGTGTCGCCCTCCACGGAGACCTCGAAGCCGGCGTCTCCGAGGCCAGCAACACGCTCGGCGCGGTAACGCAGGTCGGCCTCGTCGGTTCCCCAGAGGCTGTCAGCGTTGTTGGTCACCTCGAGGTCGAATCCGGCCAAGCCCTCGGCGGACCGGGCAACCGACAGGAGCGTCGCGATGTCGGATCCATCAGAGACCAGATAGGAGACGACTCGTGAGATCTCGGAGTGGGCGCCTGAGAGGTCCCTCACGCCGACGTGGCGCTCCACTGCGCCTTCCGGGAGCGCCGCCTCCATCAGTGTCTTCACTTCGGCGCTCGGGGGTTCGTCCCCCAGCGGCAGCACCGAACTGCCTCCAGTCACCGGCACGCGAACAGCGACCTGGAACAGTCTGACCTGCTCGTCTCGGAACTTGTTCAGCGCCGTCCGGTTCCCCTCGACGATGTCGAGCGCTGTGGCCAGGTCCTTGGCGGAGATCTCGACCCTCGCTGATGCGATCCCGAGGCCGCCCGCCGAGATCGTGTCGACTTTGACGTCGGAGACCCCCGGCTGCGCCCGCAGGGAGTCCGCCAACTGCTCGAGCGCCTTGGCCCGGGCATCGAGTCCGCAGCCGACCAACAGCAGCATGCAGGTCGACAGCAGCGCGGCAATCCACCTCGTCATCTTCGCCTCCAACCACATATCTGGCCGCTCCCCTGACGGGCGTGGCTCACCGATCGCCGGGTCGGCGAGGGGGCCAGATCGCCGAACGTGTCGGCCGGCCCATCAGCCTCGACATCGCGAGCCACCCTACGGCATCGACGTCGATGAACAGAAGGAGTTCCACGGGCCGAGGACGTCGATCTCCAAGCGCAACAGCCGGGCACAGGTCTTCTCCTTC
>CALMKG010000435.1 GCA_937867175.1 uncultured Propionibacterium sp.
TCACCCTCAAGGTGCCACAGGCCGGTGATGGTCGTGGTGGACGCGCCGGAGTAGGTCAGGCCGCTGTCAACATGAAAGCAGTCAGCGGCAGAGGTGAACAGCATGGTGTCCAGATGCTCGATGTAACGCACACTGCGCCCATCAACTTCCCGCTTGACCACCGCGTAGAGCACGTCCTCGTTACCCTCGACCACGCAGGCCACGGACTCGAACTCGCCGGCGGTGTCATGCTGGTGCCAGGCACGCACGCGCTGCTCGGGCATATAGGTGTTGCCGAGGAGCTTGCCGTCCGAACGCACCACCCACAACAGCGGGGTCGGCCCCCGGCTGAATGTCATGTCGACGAGTGAGTAGCCATCCATCAAGTGCGGCACCAGCACGCTCATGTCCTCGGACTTGTAAGCCCCAGGGCCGCCGCTATCGGCGTAGAGTAGCTCGCGCACGCGAGCCCCCTGGGCCTGCAGATAGATGGCGCTGGCGCTGGTGGTCACAGGCTGCACGTTGTTGGCGCCGACGTAGGACTGCGGCCGTGCCTGCAGGGTCGAGGGTGTCAGCGGATCACCGTTGCCGGTGAAGATGCGCCACTCGCCGCCCGCCGTCAGCAGGAGCAGGTCGCCAAGCGCGACCATGTGACGGATACGGTTCTGCTCGCGCGAAGCAATGCGGAAGCTGATGGCGTCGTCGTCGACCGTCGGGATTGACGTGGCGAAGTTGCTCTCGGTCCCGGCTTTGGTCATCCAGCAGGTTTGTGGCGCCTCGTCCGTCGCGGCGAAAGCGCGACGCTGATCGAAGTACGCCACGGTCGACGGGTACTGACCCGTGGCCTGGAACGGGACCGGATACTCCGGCGGTGTCTTGGCCATGTCCGGGAGAATGTTGTCGTCCTTGAACGTCTCCCCCGAGGTGGTGCCGATGTAGCCGAACAGGTTGCCGTTCTCGTCTTTCTTGTAGACGTTGTAGCGGGTCGCCTCGGCCGCAGGGGTCCAGGTGATGGTGTTGTACTGCCCGGCGACAGTCAGGTCGTTGGTCATGGCCTGCTTGAACGCCGTACCGCCGGAGGTGTAGCTCCCGGACGACACGGTGATACCGCTCATCGTCGCGCTCAGTATGGTATAGGTGGTGCCGCTGAACTTGCGCAGACGGAGGGTCTTGTCGTTGACGTAGGTGACGCCACCCGTCCCGACCACACCGCTGAAATAGAGAAAGTCCCCGTCGACCAATCCGGTGGTCGAGGCGAACGTCACCCGGATGCTGCCTCCGATGCTGATCGTCACGTCGGTTATGGTGTAGGTCGTACCCGTACCGGTTGCCGTGGCCACCATGGGCGACTCATGCAGACCGTCCTCGCTCAGGGCAGTCACCCCGTAGGCGTAGGTAGTCGTCCCCGTCCCGGTTGCCGTTGACGCCACGCCGGTCGGGCTGGCGATCTCGGGAGCGAAGGTGATGCCGGTGAGGGTGTAGCTGGTGGCCGCAGTGCGTCGCAGCTCGGCCGGCGCGTAGCTGGGGTGCACGATGGTCAACACGTCATTCGACTGGACGTAGTGCAGGTCGAACAGATGTGCCTCGACGTAATCCGTGGCCAGTTCATACACACGGGCAGCGGTGCCGCCGGAGGTGTACGCCCCGTAGCTCCCGGTGGTGATGTAGGCGCCGGAGAAGTCCTTGAGGCGGAAGGTATTGGCGGCCGAGTCCGACACCACAGCGAACCGCCCGTTGAGCTGGGTCATGCCGCCGATACCAGTCAGGTAGACCCAGTCGCCGTTGTTGTAGCCGTGGGCGTTGCTGGTCACAGCCCCGGCTGGTTGGGTGATGCCGGTGATGTTCTTGGCGGTCTCCAGTACCGTGCCACCGTTGGTATGGAACCGGATGTACTGGTCCCCAACCTCGAGCACAACCGTCTCGTCGACGTTGAACTGGAACGGGATCAGGCGCACTCGCTTGGTGCTGTCCTTCACCTCGTTGACGAACCGAAAACCGGGGCGGTTCTGCACCGGGCCGTAGGGCAACGGGATGAAGTTGCGACACAGGGCGAGGCCCGTCTGGAACTTGTCGAGGTCGAGGCGGCCGTACAACTCCGGGGCGATCTCGCCGCCCGCGAAGCTGCGCGCCAGTGTCCGCTGCTTGCTCATGCCCTTGCCTGGATTGATGCTGGTGTACGGGTGCGAGCAGTCTGCCGGGAGTTGGCGTTAGCTTGCGCACCGAGGCCCAGCTCGTTCTCGTACATGGTCATCGCCCACTGCTTGACCTGCTTGTCCTCGCACACCGCCCCGGCGATGTAGGACGCCAGCAGCCAGCTCAGTGCCGCGATGGCGTGCGGGGTCCACTTGGTAAGGTCGGTCTGCCGGAAGATGTAGCGCAGCGTCGCCGTGGGGGCGTTGCTGTAGATGTAGCCACCCTCGAGGTCGAACGCCTCAGTAGCGCCGTTCTCGTCGCTGGTGCCTTCCACCAGGATGGCCAGCGGCCGGATGCAGTCAGCCGGAAGGACGTACTTGTAGGCCCATGCGTCAGAGTCAGAGGTCACCTCGGCCAGCACCACGCGCTTCAACGCGAAGGACCACGTCTTACGCTCGAGCACCGCATCGCGGGCGATGGGGTAGAACCGGGCGAGTGTGTCGGCGTGCGCACTTCCCTCGGGCGGGTCGATGCTGGACAGGTTGGGGGTCTCGCCCAAGTGCGCGAGGGACAGGTTGCAGACATCAATCACGGAAGCCATTGGCTCACCTCACAAAAGAAAAGGCGCCTTGCGGCGCCCCTCTCACCCGCCGGTGACGGGGGTTGTTAGACCAGGTCGTTGCCAGACTCGGCGGTGACATCGGCAAGCGTTTGAGGTTCCTGCTTGCGGCTGGCACGCTTGGGCTTGGCTTCGACTTCCACCTCGGCCACAGCTTCCTTCACGACATCCTCGACCCACCGGGCCTTGTAGTCATCGGGAACCTTGAACACGTCCCCCGCCTTGCGGCGGGATTCGTGAAAGCCGTCCTTGAGTGCGCGGACCTTTTTCATGGGTTCAAGCCTCAGTTGGTGGCGTCAGCGTACGCCTTCCACTTCGACGGGTCATGCGTCAGGAACGCATTGATCTTGCCGGCCGTGGTGTCGGTCGTGCCGATGACGGCCTGCACACCCAGGAACTGCTCGTAGGCCACGCCTTCCATCGGCAGGGCGATGATGACCGCGGTCTCGCCGGCGTCGAGCTCGTTGAGCGCGTCGTCGTCGGTCACGAATGCCTTGCTGGTGTAGTGGATGGTCTGCGTGCCGTTGGTGGCAATGCTGGCCGTGCTGTCAGAGGCGAGCTGGAACGCGATGGTGCCAGCGGCGCCGCCAGTGATGATCGAGGTGTCGACGTTGATGACCAGGTACAGCGGCTGGCCTGCGCCGATGTCACGGGCCGAGCCGAGGTTGATCTGGCTGCCGACGTTGATGGTGGTGCCGGCAGTACCCGCAACGGACTGGGCGTCGGCAAATTCGGTGAGCTTGTCGAGAATCATGTTCTTACTCCTGTCAAGGAATCAGGCGGCCCCCGTTGCCGAGGGCCAACCGATTAGATGCCGGTTTCGTTGGTGAGGATGGCGTCGCAGCGACGGATCGGCACGCCGCGGAAGCGTGTGACCGGCTTGCCCTGGGCGTCCTCGATGGTGGAGAACGCCATCGTGGCCTTGTTGGTGGCCTGCACGTCCAGCGCGTCCAGCGTGTCGCGGTTGGCGTAGAACACCGGGCGGCACATGCCGAGGGACGGGATGCGGCGCAGCGCCTTCGCCATGAGGTCAGCCAGCACCGGACCGGAAGTACCGGCGGCGATAACGTCCTCGAGGTCGAACTGGATGCGCACGACATAACGCCAGTCGCGCACGGTCAGACCGCAGTCCCAGCGGTAGTGGGTGCGGTAGGCTTCCATGCGACCGCCGGCGTTGTCGACGTTCTCGATGGTCACCTGGCCCTTGTCCTCCATCTGGATGCCGCCGATGGAGCCCTTCGGGTAGATACCGTGAACGGTGTTGGCGCCCCAACCCACCAGCCAGATCGACGTGTTGTCGTTGCTGTCCGGGGTGGCCGCGGAGGTGATGATGTTCTCACCGTTCAGGGCGGACTGGTCGTTGAAGCGAGCAGCCAGACCGGTGAAGGCTTCCGGCTCGCTGCCTTCGTTGCCGTAGATCAGCGTCGAGGCGAACTCCTGGTTCATGCCCTCGATGTGCGCCATGTCCTCGGACAGACGGAAGGCGGCAGTGTTGCCGTTCAGGTCAGCCAGTGCCTTGTCGACTTCGGCATAGGCTTCCAGCATCCCGCAGGAATCCGTCACCTGCACGGTGCGGCTCTTGGTCGGCTGGACGCCACCGTACAGCTTGCGCCACGTCGGGGTGGGCAGGCCGGTGCGGATCGTGGTGCGGTGACCGGTCGGCAGGTTGCCTTCCATGAACACCATGTCCTCGATGATTTCGTTGGTCTGGTTCAGCAGCTCAACGATCTGTGCAACCTTGCCATCCGGGTCGAGGCGCTTGGCCACGTCCAACAGGGTGGGGTGAATCGTAGAAAGTGCGGCCATGATTGGCTCCTTAATTCATGTTGGGGAACATACGCTTTGCAGGGTCTTGCGCAGAGGTAGACGCCTGCTGCGCACCACCGACGAGGCGATCCTCGCTGATGGCTTTACCGATGCGGATCAGCGCCTTGACGAGCACCGGATGGTTGCCCATCCCGGTCTGGTCGAGGACGGTGCGCAGGTCCGGGGCGTACTCGTCGAGTACCTTGGCGGCGTAGGACAGGTTCTCGGGCAGCGCCTTGCCGCCGATCTCCTTGTCCGCTTCCACCTCGGCCCGCCACTCGGCCACCTGCTTCGCATGGGCTTCGACCTGGGCCTGCAGTGTCTGCTGCTGCAATCTGACAGCAAAATCCACCGCCTGCTGGGCCTTGTCCTGCGGGAGCTTGAGGTCTTTGGCGAACGCCTGGAACTCTGCCGACACTTCCTGATTCAGC
>CALMKG010000436.1 GCA_937867175.1 uncultured Propionibacterium sp.
TTCGGTGCTGCCGGGCGAATCTGGACGCGCAACCGCCTGCTCGCAGAGATCGGGCCCATGCCGATGCGGGTGCGCTATGAAGCGATCGGTGCTGACCGGTTGGCCGACGACCTGGTCCTGCTGCGCTGGCGTGCGCTGAGTGCCCACAGTGAATGGCTGCGCAGCTCCATCTGGCAGCGAACCGACGGGAAGTGGCAGCTGCGGTTCGCGCAGGGGACGCCGGTGATCAAGTCCTGACCACCAGCTACGACGCGGGCGCGCGTGGACGCTGCGGTCGGCCGCGCGTCGGCTCGTCCAGCGGCACGCGGTGCAGCCCGGCCATGGCGTCCCTCTAGACTGTCCGCCATGTGCGCTCACATTCTCGCCACCGCTGCTTGGCCCTACGCCAATGGGCCCCGTCACATCGGGCACGTCTCCGGCTTCGGAGTGCCCTCGGACGTCTTCGCGCGGTACATGCGAATGTCAGGCCACCAAGTGCTGCTCGTCTCGGGCTCTGACGAACATGGCACCGCGATCCAGGTGAAGGCCGAAGCTGAGGGCCTGACGCCCCAGCAGGCCGCAGACAAGTACCACACCATCATCGTGGAAGACCTGCAAGGCCTCGGCCTGAGCTACGACCTGTACACCCGCACCACTACCCGCAACCACGCCGAGGTAGTGCAGGAGATGTTCCGCTCGCTGTACGACAACGGTTACATCGTCGAGCACACGCTGCTGGGCGCGATGTCCCCGTCCACCGGACGCACCCTGCCTGACCGCTACATCGAGGGCACCTGCCCGATCTGCGGTTACCGCTACGCCCGCGGTGACCAGTGTGACAACTGCGGCCACCAACTCGACCCGATCGATCTGATCGACCCACATTCCCGCGTCAACGGGGAGGTTCCCGAGTTCCGTGAGACCACCCACTTCTTCCTCGACCTGCCGGCCTTCGCCGACCAGCTCAACCAATGGCTGGACTCACGGGTCGACTGGCGCCCCAACGTGCTCAACTTCAGCTACAACTACGTCAAGGAACTCAAGCCGCGGGCGATCACCCGCGACCTCGACTGGGGTGTGAAGATCCCCGTCGAGGGTTGGCACGATGAGGACCTCAAGCGCATCTATGTCTGGTTCGACGCGGTCACCGGATACCTGTCGGCGTCCATCGAATGGGCCAAGCGCACCGGCAACCCGCAGGCCTGGCGCGACTGGTGGACCGGCGAAAACGCCCGCTGCTACATGTTCATGGGCAAGGACAACATCGTCTTCCACTCGGTGATCTGGCCGTCCATGCTGCTCGGCTCGAACGGCCAAGGCGGTCGCGGCGGCGAGCCCAGCAAATGGTTCGGCGTGCTCGACCTGCCCACCGAGGTCGTTTCCAGCGAGTTCCTGACGATGCGCGGCTCCAAGGTCGACACCTCGCACGGCCACGTGATCTATGTGCGTGACTTCCTGCGCGAATTCGGCCCCGACCCGCTGCGCTACTACATCGCGGTGGCCGGGCCCGAATCGCGGGACACCGACTTCACTTGGGACGAATTCGTCCGTCGCAACAACACCGAGCTCGCCAACGAATGGGGCAACCTGGTCAACCGGTCGGTCGCCATGGCGAACAAGAACAACGGGGCTATTCCGCCCGCCCATGAACTGACGACCGTTGACAGCGAACTGCTGGCCGCCAGCAGGGCCGCCTTCGACGTGGTCGGCGGACTGCTGGCCCACCAAAAGTTCAAGCAGGCCATCAGCGAGGCCATGCGCGTGGTGAGCCTCGCCAATCAGTACATCTCGCAGAGCGAACCGTGGAAGATGAAGGACGACCCACACCGGCGCGACACGGTGCTGCATGTCGCGCTACAGGTCGTCTCGGACGCCAACACCCTGCTCACCCCGTTCCTGCCGCACTCGGCACAGAAGGTCTTCGAACTGCTCGGCGGCGAGGGCGTATGGGCCGCGCAACCCGAGATCAGGTTCGTGGACGAGGGGGAGGGCACCGCGTCCTACCCGGTGCTGACCGGCGACTATGCGTCCGAGCAGGCTCGCTGGGCATCCCGGCCCATCGTTGCGGGCACGCCGCTGGCCAAGCCAACCCCGCTGTTCCGCAAGCTGGACGATTCGCTCGGCGAGACCGGGCCCGATTGGGCGCCGATCGGCTGATCAGTCGATCGCGCGGGCCGCCTCGGTGGCCTCCTTGATCGCCTGGATCGCCCGGCGCGCCTGTTTGGCGTCCCCGATCACATGACAGGGGATGCCGAGGTCGGCGGCCCGTTCCTCCAGCGGCCAAGTGGCACGTGATCGACTGCCGATGGCGATCACCACGGTGTCGTAGGGCAGCCCTTCGACTTCGCCATCCTTGCGGTACAGCACGGCGCTCGGCGTGATCTCCTTGCAGGTGGCACCCGGGATCATCCGGACCCCGGCCCCGCCCAGTTCCTCCATCACGGCGATCCGGCGGATCTGACCGATGTCCTCTCCGACCGCCCCGAGCATTTCGAGCACGGTGACCGAGTCGGCTTTGCCGGTCAGGTACTCGGCAACCTCCAGACCGACCAGTCCGCCGCCGATCACCACCACGCGGCCGGTCGGGAAGACGGTTTGGCTGAGCACGTCGTGAGAGTCGTAGACGTTCGGCAGGTGACGGCCCGGGAAAGTAGGCAGGATCGGCGTGGCGCCGATGGCGACCACCAGCGCGTCCGCCCCGATGAGCTTGTCGGGGGTGAGTTGGGTGTGCAACCGCACCTCGACGCCCTCCTTCAGCAGTGTCTGGCCCATCGCCTGCGCGGCCTCCCGCATCTCAGCCTTGCGGGGTGCCATGCCGGCCAACAGGAACTGCCCGCCGAGTTCACCGGTCGACTCGAACAACACAGGATGGTGCCCGCGGCGATGCAACAGCGTGGCCGCCTGGATGCCGGCCACCCCACCACCGGCAACGTAGACGATCTTGGGGTCGGTGGTGGGTCTCAGTTCCGACTCGGCCTCCAGTCCGACCGACGGATTGCGCAGGCAGGTGATGTGTGGCATGTCAGGTGACACGAAGCCGTCATAGCAACCCTGGTTGCAGCCGATGCAGTAGATCACGTCGTCCTCGCGCCCGGTGCTCACCTTGGCCACGAAGTCTGGGTCGGCCAGTTGCGCGCGGCCCATGACCACCAGGTCGGCCTGGCCGCTGGCCAGGATCTCCTCGGCCTGGTCGGCCCTGTTGATCCGGCCGACGGCCATTGTCAGCAAGCCGGTCTCCCGCCTCACCCTCGCCGCATTGGCGACGTTGAAGCCTCTCGGCAGGTCGATCGACGGCACTTCGTACTTCAGCGCCGGGCCGAAGAGGTTGCCGCGCGAGACGTCCAAGACGTCGACGCCCGCATCGCCGGCCCACTTGCAGAATTGGATGACCTCGTCGGTGGTCAGACCGCCATCGAGGTAGTCGTCCTGGGCATCGACGCGCATGAACAGCGGCATCTGCTCCGGAATGTTGGCGCGGATCGCCTCAATGCTGCGCAACAGAAAGCGGGCTCGGTTGGCCAGCGACCCGCCGTATTCGTCGGTGCGCTGGTTCAGGGCTCCTGACAAGAACATGTGTGGGGTGTAGCCGTGGGCAGCGTGGAACTCCAGTGTGTCGAATCCGGCTGCAACCGACCGGGCAGCGGCCTGCCCGAAAGCCTCGATGGCGGCCTCAATGTCTTCGCCGGTCATCGCCGGCACGACGTAGCCGGGGCCCAGCGGCAGCGGGCTGGGAGTCAAGATGCGGGCGGTCGGGTCGGAGGCGACCGCGACCCCGCCCAGCCAGAGTTGGACCCCGGTGGCCCCGCCCGCCTCGTGCAGCACTTCGTTGAACCGGGTCAACATCGGCAGGTAGCGATCATGGGCGATCGAGACGAACTTGCTCGGAGAGGCCGACTCCAGCACGCTGGACACCTCAAGTATGTTCAGCCCGGACCCGCCCTGCACCCGGGCGAGGTGGTAGTTGATCAGCTGCTCGGTGACGAACTTGTCTGCGGTGGCCATCTTGGTGCCCATCGCCGGGTAGACGACGCGGTTGCGCAATTCCAGCCCGCGGATCTTGATGGCAGATAGCAGATTGGGGTACATGGTGCTCCTTCGCACGTAGCCTCCCCCAACATTAGTCACCCTTTGCGCGGAAATCCTTCGGGGGATCGACTACCCCGGGAAGGCCCTGGACGTCCGCGTCGACCCGTTGGGGCAACGCCGCCCTTCGGTGGTGGCGATTGCGCGGCACCAAGATGATGCTGGCCACGACCGCGGCCAGCAGGGACGCAGACAGGATGCCCACCTTGCCGATGTCGTCCAGCGCGCTGCCCTGGCCGAAGCTCAGTTCGCTGACCAGCAACGAGACGGTGAAACCGATTCCACCGATGGCGGCCAGCCCCAGGATGTCGATCCAGGCCAGACCCTTCTCCAACGCGACACCCGGGAAGCGGGTGGCCACAAAAGTCGTCCCGGTGATCCCGATGATCTTGCCGACGACCAGGCCGACGATGATCCCCAGCGCGATCGGGTCGCCGATCGATCCGGCGAGCCCGCTCCAGCCGCCCACCGCGACCCCGGCGGAGAAGAACGCGAAGACCGGCACGCACACCCCCGCCGACAGCGGGCGGATATGGTGCTCCAGGCGGTGGGCCAAGCCCTCCGCGCGGCCCTTGCGACCGCGCGGGTGCACCGGCACCATGAATGCGAGCAGCACGCCGGCGATGGTGGCGTGGACGCCCGAGTTCAGCAGCAAGGCCCAGGCCACTATGCCGATCGGCAACAGCACGAACCAGGACGCTGCCAAGTTCGACCGCAACCACCGTTCGGACAGGTTGGCGACCAGTCCGTAGATGATGATCACCCCCAGCGAACCGAAGAGATGGCCCAGGCTGAGCTCGGAGGTGTAGAAGGTCGCGATGATGGTGATCGCGATCAAGTCGTCGACGATTGCCAGCGTGAGCAGGAATGTCCGCATCGCCACCGGCAGGCTGCTACCGATCACGGCCAGGACCGCCATCGCGAAAGCGATGTCGGTCGCGGTCGGGATTGCCCAGCCACGCAGCCCGTCGGGGTTGCCGAGGTTCATCAGTACGTAGATGATGGCGGGCACCGCGACCCCGCCGAAGGCAGCGGCGACCGGCAGAATCGCCCGTGCGGGCCTGCGCAGCGCACCAGCCACGAACTCCTGCTTGAGTTCCAAGCCCGCCAGGAAGAAGAAGACCGCCAACAGCCCATCTGCCGCCCAATGACCGAGCGACAACCGCAGGTCCAGCCCGAACAGTTCCCCACCCAGGTAACTGTCGCGCACCCCGAAGTAGACCCCTTGCAGCCCACAATTCGCGAAGCCCACCGCCAACACGGCTGCGACCAGGAGCAGGATCCCACCGACGGATTCGCTGCGAAGCAGATCGCCGACCCGTAGCCCGGTGGACGATGGGGGTTGGCTGTGCTGGGACATCAGGCCTCCTCCTGCTCGGAAGGTACAGACGCGGCCATCCGCCGCGGCTGACAAGACTTCCCAGCTCACCTCGCTCGCCACCCTACCAAGAGCCGACCCGGCCCGGACATCTGCGGAACCTGCCGATCGAAAAGGTGCCGCTGCCCTGACGGTAGGCTTGCCCCCGTGCTCAGGCATCCTGCCACCAGTCAGTGGCAGCCGAGCGCCCACCTGTCCGGCACCGTCGCCGACGCCCGCCGTCTGTTGGCCGGGGTGTCCAACGCCGTGGTCTTGACCGGCGCCGGTGTCTCGACCGATTCCGGCGTCCCCGACTACCGCGGACCGAATTCCATGCGGGCGACCCCGATGATGTACTCCGAGTTCGTCGGGCATGAGCTCGCCCGACGGCGTTACTGGGCCCGCAACTACCAGGGTTGGGCGAGCATGTCGACCGTCGAACCCAACACGGCGCATCGTGCGATAGCGAAGTGGGAGCACGCCGGGAAGCCCTGTCCAATGGTGGGCTTGATAACGCAGAACGTTGATGGGCTGCATGAAACCGCAGGTTCACGCCGACTCGTCACCCTGCACGGGCGCGCGGCAGACGTGAGATGTCTTGGCTGCGGACGGGTCTCCTCGCGGGCCGCCCTGCAGCACCGGCTTGCCGATGCCAATCCGGGCGTCCAGGTCAAGCGCTTCCTGGAGCACGCGGAACTGCGTCCCGACGCGGACGCCGAGGTAGCCGACTGGCGAGACTTCCGCGTCCCCGGTTGCGAGGTGTGTGGCGGCATCCTCAAGCCTGATGTGGTCTTCTTCGGCGAATCGGTGCCCAAGCATCGCGTGGCCGTCGCGAACAATTGGTGTGCAGGCGCTGACGCCCTGTTGGTGGCCGGGTCGAGTCTGACAGTGATGTCGGGTTTGCGCTTCGCTCGGAGCATGGCCAAGCAGGGCAAGCCGGTGATCATCATCAACCACGGGGCGACTCGTGCGGACGACTTGGCGGCCGTGCGTCTCGACATGGCTGTGGGGCAGGCCCTGGCTAGACTGGCGGCGGAGGTGTGAACATGGCAAACGCTCTACCGTCCCCGGCCATTCAGTTGCACAACGGGGTGCTGATTCCGCAGTTCGGGTATGGCACCTACAAGGTGCGGGCCGAGGACGCCTATCGTGCGGTCCGCGACGCGCTGGAGGTCGGCTACCGGCACATCGATACCGCCGAGATGTACGGCAACGAAGCCCAGGTCGGAGCCGCGATCGCCGACAGCGGCCTGGCACGCGACGAGGTCTTCATCACCAGCAAGCTCAACAATCCGTACCATGAGCCGCAGGCGGCGCGGGACGCGTTCGCCAAGACTCTCGACGATCTGCGAATCGATCAACTCGACCTCTTCCTCATCCACTGGCCGATGGCGCAGACCACCAACTACGTCGAGACCTGGCAGACGATGCTCGAGTTCGAGGCGGACGGCAGGAGCCGCGCGGTCGGCACCTCGAACTTTCAGGAGCACCACCTGCGCGCGATCATCGACGCGACCGGGGTTGCCCCGGCGCTCAACCAGATCGAGTTGCATCCCTACCTCGCGCAGCGTCAACTGGTGCAACTGCATGCTGAATTGGGCATCGTCACGGCATCCTGGTCCCCGCTGGCCCGCGGCGCACTGCTGTCTGATCCGGTGGTCCTCGACTTGGCGCAAGAAGCCGGACGCTCAGCCGCGCAGGTCGTCATCCGTTGGCATCTGCAGCGCGGATTGGTCGTCATTCCGAAATCGACGCACCGTGAGCGGATGATCCAGAACGCCGACGTCTTCGACTTCGAGTTGTCGGCCCAGCAGATGGCGAGCATCGACTCCCTCGACCAGAACCGTCGGGTTGGTTCCCATCCCGATCGAGTGGAACTCGGCGACCGCTGAGTTGGGCCACAATGGGGCGGTGACATTGCGTGCTGCCGACATTGAAACCGCTGCCGCGAACCTGGCCGGGGTGGCCAGACGCACCGAGCTGATCCGAAACGATCGTCTCAGCGATCTGACCGGGGCGGAAGTGCTGCTCAAGCGCGAAGACCTGCAGCCGGTGCGCTCCTACAAGCTGCGTGGCGCATACCACTTCATGAGCACCTTGAGCGCCAGCGAGCGAGCCGCGGGTGTGATCTGTGCCTCCGCCGGCAACCATGGCCAAGGCGTTGCCTACGCCTGTGCGCACTTGGGAATCAAGGGCCGCATCTTCTGCCCGACGACCACCCCGCGGCAGAAGCGTGATCGGATGCTGGCGTTGGGCGGCAATTGGGTGGAGTTGGTCTTCGTCGGCAACACCTACGACGAGGCGGCTGCTGCGGCAGCCGCGGAGGCTGAGGCGACCGGCACGGTGAAGGTGCACGCATTCGACGACCTGCGCACCATCGCCGGCCAGGGCACCGTCGCGCCCGAGATCGTCGACCAGATCGGGCTGGCGCCGGACGTGCTGCTGGTCCCGGTCGGCGGCGGCGGACTGCTGGCCGGTTGCCTGGCTTGGATCCGCGAGCGTTGGCCGGCCACCCGGGTGATCGGTGTGGAGCCCGCGGGGGCGGCCAGCATGCAGGCGGCACTGTGGGCCGGCCACCCGGTGCGGCTCGACCGCCTCGACACCTTTGCCGATGGGGTGGCGGTGCGCACGGCGGGGACGCTGACCCTGCCGATCATTCAACAGAAGGGCTGCGAGTGGGCCACCGTGGCCGAGGGCCAGATTTGCAGTGAGATGCTCGACCTCTATCAGACCGATGGCGTGATCACCGAGCCCGCCGGAGCGCTGGCGTCGGCGGCCTTGCGAACGCAGGTCTCGGTCGAGCCCGGCCAGACGGTGGTGGCGATCGTGAGCGGCGGCAACAACGACGTCTCCCGTTACGCCGAGATCGTGGAGCGGTCGCTGGTCTTCGAGGGACGCAAGCACTACTTCTTGGTGCAGTTCCCGCAGGAACCCGGCGCCCTGCGGCGCTTCCTCGACGAGGTTCTCGGGCCTGATGACGACATCACTTTGTTCGAATACGTCAAGCGCAGCAACCGAGAGGTGGGGCCCGCGTTGGTCGGTGTCGAACTTGGTGACCCAGGCTCGCTGGACGAGTTGTTGCGTCGGATGGAGCACTCCCAGTTGCAGGTCGAGGTCATCGACCCCGAGAGCCCGTTCTACCGCTTCCTGGTCTGATCGGGGTGAACACCTTCCAAGCGGCGGTTGGCCGGTTAGGCTGCCAACCAACCCGCACGAGGAGGTATTTCATGCCCGTTTCCCCGCTGGTAATCGGCGTTGACAGTTCGACCACGAGCACCAAGGCGATCATCGTTGACGAAACCGGCTCGGTGCTTGCCCAAGGCAAGGCCGAGTTCGAGTTGCACACGCCCCGGGTCGACTTCTATGAGCAGGACCCCCGCGACTGGTGGCTCAGCACCAATTCGGCCATTGCCAGGGCCGTGGCCGCGTTGTCCGTCGATGACCAGGCACGCATCACGCACATCTGTGCGACCATTCAGCGCCAGACGTTCGCGTTGGTCGACGAGGACGGCGAACCGCTGCGTCCCGGCATCATTTGGCTTGATGGCCGGGCAGCCGACCAAGTGCGTCGCTTCGGTACCGAGGCTGTGCACCAACTGACCGGCTTCCAACCCGATGTCACGCCTTCGGTCTACAAGATCGCTTGGCTCGCCGACAACGAACCCGAGGTGCTGCGTCGGGCCGACAAGCTGGTCGGGGTGCACGCCTATCTGGTGCATGCCATGACTGGACGCTGGGTCGACTCCCAAGCCGCCGCCGACAGCCTCGGGTTGTTCGACATGGCCAACTTGACCTGGTCGGACCTGATGCTGGGCCACGCCGGTCTCGATCGTGCCCAACTGCCCGAACTGGTGCCAGCGGCCTCGGTCATCGATGTCGTGAAGCGTGAGGTCAGCCAGGGGTGGGGGCTCGATCAGCCGGTCTCGCTGGTGGCGTCCTGCGGCGA
>CALMKG010000437.1 GCA_937867175.1 uncultured Propionibacterium sp.
GAGTCATCCGATTGGGAACCCTGCGACTCGACCGCGATAGTGTCATCGGAACTCAAGGTCCACCTCACTACATCGTTCATCCCCGAGTAAGTGCTTCTCGCTCGGTGGCTCAGCTCATATTCTCGCACAACCCTGAACTGCCTCGTCCCCGGGCTGGGGCCTATTAAGACGGCTTCAGCGACGCCGAACGTGAGGCGATGAAACAGCGCGCCGCCGAGTTGCGCGCGAGCAAGGGCCTCAAGGGCTCCGCGAAGCGGGCGCGGGAGGCGCAAGCCTGCGCCGATGCGATCACTGCTTTGGAAGGCACCGACAGACAGGTTGCGCAACTGCTCGACGATCTCGTCACAGAGTTGGCCCCTGATCTCGACCCCAAGACTATGTACGGGTTCCCCGCGTATGCCCGCGACGGCAAAGCCGTCGTCTTCTATCAGCCCGCATCCCGATGGGATGCACGCTACGGCACGGTCGCTTTCGACGAATCCGCCAAGCTGGACGACGGCCCGTTCTGGCCGACCTCATTCGCAGTGCTCGAGGTCACCGACGAGGTGAGGCAACGACTGCGTGAACTGGTTGCCAAAGCGGTTGGTTGATGCCGTCGGGCTCGACCGATCGTCCGGCACCGTTCACACCCGATCGGTGGCCCGCACGTCTGTAACGATGTGGCATGACTGCTTCAACCCATCCTCTCGTGAAAGCCCTGATGACAGCCCTCACGGATGCGTCACTCATTGAAAAGGCGCCCGCTGACACCATCACGGTCACCGTCAGACTCGTAGAGCCCGCCGAGTGGCCGGATTCGTGTCTGGGGCGACCCCGGCCAGATGAGGCCTGCGCCGAAGTCCTCACACCCGGATACCGAATCGAATTGGCGGGCGGGCACCGGTTCAGGTCCGATCTCGAGGGCAACCTTCGCCGCGAGCACCGGGATGAGCCCGGAGCCGATCCTCAGATTCGGCTCTGGTTCACCATCATCGGCGGGGTCGGCGGGTGGCACACCGAATACGAGACGGACAGCCACCGGCTTCGCCTCGAGGACAAAGTCGAATTGCGCCGCCTCATCGACGCCTCGGACTTCTTCGCAGTTGTGAACGAAGAACCGGAGACGGTGATCATGGACGGATTCACCCGCACCCTGACGATCGCAGCTGGCGAAAACTTGCGTAACGAGGTCATTCGTCCGCAAGGCTACGACACAAGTAAGGACTCCCAGGCGCTCAACGAATTGTTCGCCTGGGCCGAAGCACGCACCCCGCCGATCCGCCCATAGATCGCAAACACGCAACTGACGGTCGCATGATGTGTCGTATATCTGCGCATCCGGTGTGCGGGATGCTGGGAGCGGCGCAGCGGGATTATCGAGCGGATCCACCCGGGTCACGTCCACCGCCACTTCGAGGTAGCTGTCGACGGACTCGCCGAAGATCACGCCTTTGAGCGGCGAGACGTCGCCGAAGTCGCGTGCCCACGCCGCCACCAGGCAGTGGGAGTCCGCCAGTTGATTGTTGGTGGGCTCCAGATCGATTCATCCGCAGCCCGTCATGTATGCCGCCACCCACGCGTGGGTGGCGTCCGAGCCGGTCAGCTTTGCTTCGCCGGGTGCAGGGGTAGGTCTCGATATAGCCACTCACATACCTGGCAGGTAGTCCGTTCGCTCTGAAGCAGGCGACCGCCAGATGGGCGAAGTCCTGACAAACCCCAGCCTTGGCAACACAACTCGCAGGCACGGCTACTCGTGATCGTTGAGGGCGACAGCGGAATCCGTGGCGCAGATCTGCTCGGCGGCGGCGAGGGCTTGAGAGAGCTCGAGGACGTGGGCCTCTGGTGGAACGGCCTTCATGTTGGTGACGGTGCGTCGTTGGGCGTCGGTCATGCCTTGGACGATCACGGGGATGCCCCGACGGCGGAGTTGTTTGGCGACGTCCTTGAGGGCGTCAGCGCCGGATGCGTCGAGGATGTTCATGCGGTGACAGCGGACGATGACGACGTCGACATCTTCGACATTGAGGACCTGGTCGGCGAAGCGGCGTGCGTTGCCGTAGAAGAGCGCTCCGTCGAGGCGATACAGGGCGACCCGGTCGCGGAGGTGTTCGGTTGCCTCGGTCCAGTCGACGATGCCCTCGCGGGTGTCGGCGGGTAGATACTGGCGGCGGACGACCGAGTAGGTGGCCATGTGGCGCAGGCTCATCAGCGCCGCCATCGCAAGGCCGAGCAGCACGGCCATCACTAGGTCGAGCACAATGGTGGCGGTCAGCGTCATCAGGAACGTGTTCCGGTCGGCGCGGGTGGTCTTGAACAGGGTCCGGACGACGGCGGGGCTGATCATGCGCGCCGCGGTCATCACGAGTACGGCGCCGAGAGCGGCCATCGGGATGCGGGCCACGATCGGGCCGAGAGCGAGCAGGACGACAAGCAGGACGCCGGCGTGCGCGATGGCTGCCACCCGGGTCCGAGCACCGCCGCGGACGTTGACGGCAGTGCGGGCGATGGCGCCGGTGGCGGGGATGCCGCCGAAGATGCCCGCGGCGATGTTGGCCAGACCTTGCCCGAAGAGTTCCCGGTCGGGGTTGGTCCGGCCCAGGTCGGGGACCATCGTGTCGGCCACCCGGGCGGACAACAGCGACTCCAGTGCGGCGAGGGCGGCGACGGCCAAGGCCGGGGGCAGCAAATGCTGGAGCAACTCGGAGTTGACGGCGGGGAATCTGGGGGTCGGCAGCGCGGTGGGCAGCGTCCCGATGCGAGCGACGTCGAGGTGGGCCAGTTCGACGACGATGGTGGCGACCACGATCGCGACCAGCGCGATCGGCACCCGGGGCAGGAACCGCATCCCCACCACGTGTAGGGCGATGACCAGCGCAGCGACCAGCAGCGGGGCGACTGCCACCGTCCAATCGGTGTCGGTGAGGGTCAACCACGACGACATCAGGGTTGATTCGGCTTCCCCCTTGGGTGTGCCCAGGAGCAGCGGCAACTGTTGCAGGATGATGATGATCCCGATGCCGAAGGTGAAACCCTCCACGACCGGGAGCGGAATCATCTCGATCGACCGGCCCATGGCGGTCAGGGCCATCAGGACCACGAGCACGCCAGCCATGATGGCAAGCAGGGGGACCATCTCAACGCCGTACTGGGCGATCACCGGCAACAGCACCACGGTCATGGCGCCGGTGGGTCCAGATACCTGGACGTGGCTGCCCCCGAAGATCGCCGCGACGAGGCCCGCGATGATCGCGGTGACCAGGCCGGCAGCCGCCCCCGCGCCGGACGCCACCCCGAAGCCGAGCGCCAGCGGCAGGGCGACGACACCGACGGTGAGCCCCGACATGAGGTCCTTGGCCCAGGAGCGGCGCAGCCCGCGGTAGTCCGATAGCGCGGGGAACAAGCCCTTCAGGCTGATCAGGTGGGCGCCGACCGCATCGGCGGCCCGCGCCATGTTCTCCTCGACCGTCGCTTGCGGCGGCTGTATCCGGTAGTCCTTGCTCACTCTTGCGAGTCCCCTTCCCCGGCGTCGGCATCCTGACCCACAGCTGGACAATACTTGGTCAGCGCCCGGTCGACGATTCCCCGCGACCGCTTGAGCTACGGGCCCGGCGAGGGGTGAAAACCCGGGGGGAATGGTCGAGCGCATTGCGTTCACGCAGGGTCGCGACCGGTTCGGAGAAGTGGGGGGTGTAGATGCGGTCGTCCTGGGTGCGCCAAGGTCCGGTGACCACTGTGACGAGGTGGCCGCCGAGGGTGACCCCGGTGGCCAGCCCGACGGCGATGCCCAGTGCCGTCGAGAGCGCCCCCACCCCGGTCTGCATGGTCGTGTCCATCAGCCCCTGGAGCAACGCAAGCCCGGGCAGCAGTGGCAGGACGGCGCCGCTGGTCAACGCGGAGAAGGGGATATGCACCCAGGGTGCGGCCAATGCACCGAGGATCCCGATGACGACGGCAGCGATCGCGGCGGGCCACACCGCTCCGACGTCACCAGAGCTGACCAGGGTGTGCACAAGGTGGCCCGCCACACCGATAACCGCGGCGGTGACCACACCTCGAAACGGCGTCTGTGCCATCACGGCGAAGGCAAGCACCATGGTGGCGGTGGCGGCGGCCGTAGCGACTGGAGGGAGCGCGCCAGGGGTGGCCACCACGGGGTCCACACTGGGGGCGTTGACGATGTCGATCAGTGCGGCCATCGCTTTGATCCCCACGAGCAGTCCCACAGTCTTGACCACCGCCTCGAAGACGCGCACCG
>CALMKG010000438.1 GCA_937867175.1 uncultured Propionibacterium sp.
GTCATCGGTCGGTCCCCTCTAGCGTCAGCGGCAGGTCGAGGCCGAGATCCGTGGTTGGCCGGGCCTCCTCGACGAGGACGAGCGCGGCAACCGCGTCCACGCCGATCGCGGACGCCCGCGTGTACCCGTAGCGCGGCACCAGGCCGACCGAGGGCCGGCCAGTAGCGCGGATATCGGTCACCTCGTACAAGGACTGCGCGGTGCGGGAGCGGCGCACGGTGTCACCGACCCGGATCGGCTCACCAGACGAGTACGTGAGCCCGGTCATAGCGGAATCCTGAGCGTGGTGTGGCGGGCGCTCACGACGCGGCCTCTTGCCGGGACCTCCGGGCCGCTGCGGGTGCCGTACCGCAGACTCGTCCAGCGGTCGTGCAGCCGGTCGAACAGCTCCCGGTCGCCCGCCCCGGCGATGTGGGTGAGGATGTCGCGCATCTCGTCGTCGGTGATGAGGATCAGCGTCCCGATAGGGCCGGTCCGCTCCGTGGCGGTGTCCATGGTCATAGGGGGTCTCATTTCGGTTCGGGGAACGAGTCGGCGGCCTTGGCGGCTTCGACGTCCTCGCGGGTGATGATGTAGGCGCTCGTGCCGTCGCCGAGTTTCGTTGCGGGCAGCGTCCCGGCTGCGATTCGGTGGAGGACGGCGCGGGGTGTGATGCCTAGTTCGGCGGCTGCCTGCCTGACCGTGAGGTGGGCTGGTGTGGTGTTCATGGGGTGCGTCACCGGCCCGACGTGGGTATGGGCTTGAACGCGGCATCGACCTCGGCCATGTCAACGCGGATGATGCGGTTGTTGAGTCGGTAGCCGGCGATCTTGCCGGTTCGGATCAGCCGCCGGATGGTGTCAACGCTGACGCCCCATCGCGCGGCGGCGTCTTCCTGACTGACGAAGCGCTGAGCTTCTGCGGTAACTCGATCCGGGCTCTTCTTCATGTCGCTCTCCTGGGCAGTACTGGGGTTCATGTGTCCTAACTTAGACATGTCGTAACTACGAAGTCAACCCCCAGAGGGAAAGTTCTTCGATCGATTGGATCAGCGGGCCACAGCGTCGGCGATGACGTCTGCCGCATCGTCGGCCGGGGCGGCGTAAATGGAGGTGGTGACGGGCGACGAATGACCCATCTGCCTGCCGACTGCAAGCAGGTCGCGGGTGGCTTGGTAGGCCAGCGTCCCATAGCGGTGCCGCAGGCTGTGGAAGGTGGCATCTACCCCAAGTGCTTGGATCGCGCGGTTGACGCGCCGCTGCAACGCGGCCCCCGTCGTCGCCTTGCCGCCGGCGTTGACGACGTTGCCGCCAGTGTTGGGTAGCAGTTCGTCCAGGAGTACCGCGCCAATGGCGACCAGGCGCGTCTTGTTGCCCTTGCCTGTGACGCGCGCACGCTTGGCTTCGAGGTCCACGTCGGCCCAGTCGAGCGCGGCCACTTCGGAGACGCGCAGGCCCGCGTAGGCGCCGAGTGCAACGGCGCGGCGGAGGTCGGGGGGCAGGTTGTCGAGGAGCTTCCTGAGGTCGGAGCGCCCGAGGGGGCGCGGGAGTCCCTTTGCGACCTTGGGTGCGTCGAGGCGGCGGGTCGGGTCG
>CALMKG010000439.1 GCA_937867175.1 uncultured Propionibacterium sp.
TGAGACTGCTTGGTGACCTTCCACTTCCCAACTCCGGAGGTTCACCGTGGCGATCTATTGGACGACCCTGCTGTTCGTAGTCGTGTTGGCGATCGGGGTGATCGCGGCTGTGGCGCTGGCGGCCATCGGTGGTCGCAGCGCCGACCGGACAGGACTGTCGATTGCCCTGCGCAACCTGATGGCGCACCTCAACGGGGACGCCGCCCCGCCGCCCCCGGTCGCCGAACTGCTGGGGCCGGTGGTCCAGCACGCTGAACGGCGCCCGGCAGTCGGAAGCGACCAGCCCGTGACCGGTGCCTCAGTTCCCGGGGCATCGGCCGGGGTCGAGACAAGTGGTGTGAGCGCGAGGAAGCTGGGCAGGGTGCCTGCCGACCAGTCGTGCGACCGCGGACTGGCCGCCTGATGTCCCAACGAACAAGCCGGCTTTTGGCCGTGCTGGAGGAACAGGGTCTGCCGGCCATGTTGATCACCTCACCGATCAACATCGCCTATCTGAGCGGGTTCACCGGCAGCCACGGGGCGGTGCTGGTCACACCAGCGGAGTCCTTCGTCCTGACCGACAGTCGCTACGTTCTGCAGGCAGGCGACGAATCGCCGGGATTCGCGGTCTGTCAGCTGGTGGAACCGGGCAAGGAGATTGCGGACTGGCTGGTGGAGCTCGCCGGGCGGCTGGGATTCGACCAGTGCGGGTTCGAGGCTGACCACCTCACCTACGCCGGCCACGCAGCATTGGCGCAGGGGCTGGCCGGACGCCTCGAACTGCATCCCACCGCAGGGGTGGTCGAAGGGCTGCGGATGCTGAAGGACGCCGCCGAACTGGACGCGATGCGCCGGGCGATCGACCTGACCGATCAGGTGATGGACGCAGTCCTGCCCCAGCTGCGTCCCAGCCACACCGAGCGGCAAGCTGCCTGGATGTTGGAGCAGGCACTGCGTGAAGGCGGCGCGGAACGCCCATCGTTCCCGATCATCGTCGCGGCTGGGCCCAATGCAGCGCTGGCCCACCACCGCCCCGGCGACGACCTGCTGGGCCAGGGCAGGCCGATCATCATCGACATGGGTGCCCACATCGGCGGCTACAACGGGGATCTGACGCGCACGATCTTCCTTGGTGAACCGGACGACCGGTTCTGGACGATCTACGACATCGTGGCTGACGCCCAGCAGCGAGCCCTGGCCGGGGTGCGTCCCGGGGTGCAGGCGCACGAGCTGGATGCACTGGCCCGCGACCACATCACCGCCGCCGGATTCGGCGACCAGTTCGGGCATGGCCTTGGTCATGGCATCGGTATGGAGGTGCACGAGGTGCCCTTCGTCCGGTGGACGACCCCAGGTGGGCAGAGCGTCCCGCTGCAGGCCGGGATGGTGACCAGCATCGAGCCGGGCATCTATCTGGAGGGCTGGGGAGGGGTTCGGATCGAAGACCTGGTTCTGGTCACCCCGAAGGGCTGCGAGATCCTCTCGTCCGCGGCGAAGATACAGAAGGTCACCGGCTGAGTCCCTTTGTTCCGCGGCACCGGCCGCGCGTCCAGAACTCAGTGACGCCGGTACAGCGAACTTTGCCGGTCCACCCGCGACAGCACCCGGTCGACGATGAACGGATCGATCGGGGAGGAGTTCCGCGCCTCGATGATGGCCTCGCGGGCCGCACCCAAGGCCACGATGTGCACGTCATGCAACAGTGCCCGGTGGGCGTGTCTTGCCGCCAGATCCTCATCTAGGGTCTGCTGGATGCTGCGGTCGAGCAACCCGGACTCCATCTGCTCCACGAGGGAGTCGATCCGTTCGATCACCGCCTCGGGCAGATCCGGCATCTGCGTCACGGCCAGGTACGCGCGGTGGCCGGCCAGCTTGACCAGCTCCAGTTCCTGGCGGTGCTCCTGGTCGCCCTCGCTGTCGAGGCCGACGCGGCGCATCACGAACGGCAGCGTCAGCCCGGCGAAGAGCAGCGTCACCACCAGCACCATGCAGGACGCAACGATGATCTTGGCCCGCCAGGGGAAGTAGTCATCGTGGGGGCCGATCGTGGCAGGCAGTGAGACCACCAGCGCTAGGGTGAGCAGCCCGCGCATGCCCCCCCACGTCATGATCAGCACCTCGCGGGCACTCTTGGGCGCTGCCAGCGCGCGTTTGCGCTTGTTCCAGGTCATCAACGCGAACAGGTAGCCCGCCCGGGTCACCAGCAACGTCACGGCAATGAGCGTCCCCTGCCAGACCATTGGCCAGACGGCCTGGCCGTAGTCGTGCAGGACGTTCTGGAACCCTTCGCCGATCAGGCCGAACGCCAGGCCGGTGAGGATCAGTTCGGCGACCTCCCAGAAGCTGCTGCGCACCAGCCGCTCCTCCACATCGTCGGGTGACTCGGTGCGCCGGTACTCCAGGGTGGCGATGACCACCGCCAGCACCCCGGACGCATTCATGGCGTCCGCAGCGAGATAGGCCGCATAGGGCAGGACGATGGTGGCAGCGGCGCTGGCCGCGGCACTCTCGGACTCGCGCACGATCCAGCGGATCACCGAGGCCAGCCCGAAGGCGACCACGGTGGCCAGGACCATGCCGACCAGGAAGTCGCCCAGCAGTTCGCGGGGGGAGATGTCGTGGCCGGTGGTCAACGCGGCTAGTGCCACCTCGAACAGCACCAGCGCCACCGCGTCGTTGAACAGCCCTTCGGTCTGCAGTACGGCCAGGATGCGCCGGGGGAAAGGCATCGTCCGGCTCACCGCCTCGACCGCCACCGGGTCGGGTGGGGCGACCGCGGCACCCAGGATCAGGGCCGCGGGCAGTCCGATTCCCGGGTAGATCAGCCAGCTCACCCCGGTGACGACGAACGCGGTCACCAGGGTCAGCCCCATGGCGAAGTAGACGATCGAACGCCACTTGCGGCGGAACATCTGCCAGCTGGTCCGTTCGGCCGCGGTGTACAACAACGGCGGCAACAGCAACGGCAGCACCAGGTTCGACGGCAGACCCAAGTGGCTGCCGGGCACCCAGGCGATCGCCAGGCCGACCAGCACCATCAGCGCGGGCCAGGGCAGGCGCACCCGATTGCCGACCTCGACGATGATTACGGTGACCAGCGTCAAGACCATGATCATGATCAAGGCAGACACGGCCCCGCCCCCTCATTGCTGCACCGCAACACGTGATTGACTTGGGCAGCCTACCAAGCC
>CALMKG010000440.1 GCA_937867175.1 uncultured Propionibacterium sp.
TACTGGGCGGACCAACTCGAACTGATGCGGACGCTGCCCGCGGAGGTGCACAGTCGGCAGCCGGAGTCGATCCACGACTTGCGTGCCGCCAGCCGGCGCCTGAAAGCCACCGTGCGGCTCTACCAACCGCTGCTTCGTCCCAGGTTGGCCAACAACTTGATCGAACTTCTCGACTGGTACAACGCCCAACTGGGGCAGGCACGGGACGCAGAAGTCATCGCCGAAGAGGTGGCCGATCTGCTCGATGAACGTCCCGGAGCCCGTGCCGTGATCGCCGCACTAGAGGCCGAGGCGCGGCGCACCGCCCACATCGCCGACCGCATGCTGGGCAGCGAGCGGGCCGCCCAGGTGCTGCAGGTGGTCGCCGAACTGGTGGACAACCCTTGGCGCGCGTCCGGCGGGGCGCCGACTGACGACCGGGTGCTGGGCCGGGTGCGGTGGGCCGAGAAGCGCATTGCTAGGGAGTGGCGGGACGGACCGACCGGCGGGGAGGGGCCGTTGGAGTGGGCGCATCGATTGCGCCGCCGCGCCAAGGCCGCCCGTTACGCCGCTGAGTCGGTGGAGGGCGCGATCCCCGAATTCAAGAAGAAGGCTGCTGGCTACGCGAGAGTGGCCACGCTGCTGGGCATCGTGCAGGACACGGTGGTCATCAAGCGTGCGCTGATGGTCTGGCCGACTGCGCTGGTGGCAGATCCGGTGGCCGCTCGCGAGCGACTGGCAGCGGAGGCCCGAAGCGAGGTGCCGCAGGCCGTCCGTGAAGCGCTGCCCCCTGATCTGCTCGGTGAAAACCTCGCCCAGGGCGACACCGAGTTCCAGAACCAGGCGTGAGGGGTGCCCTGCGCTGATGTCGGGCGCCCAGCCGGGTCTGCTACAGGGCAAAAGGCCAATATCGCGACCGTTTCGCCTGCGCAGTCGCGGGCAAAACGGTCGCATTGATGAGCCGACGAGACCCGTCACCCCGGTTGGTACGAAGCCGAATGAGCGTGGCGTCCGAGCCCGGCCAGCGCCCGTTCGAAGGCCCCCAGGACCTGGTCGTTGAACAGCCAGAAACGGGCCTCGACCACTTCGGGGTGATCGGCCAGCGCGGCGTCCACCGTGGTGAGCGCAATCTTCGCGACCTCGTCCAGCGGATAGCCGTAGACCCCTGCGGAGATGGCTGGGAAGGCCATCCGGGCGCAACCGTTCGCGGACGCCACCTCGACGCTGCGCCGGTAGGCGGACGCCAGCAGCTCGGGCTCCCCGTGCGTCCCGTCGCGATAGACCGGGCCGACGGTGTGGATCACGTGGGCGGCCGGCAGCCGGTAGCCCTTGGTGATCTTGGCGTCGCCGGTCTCGCAGCCGCCCAGTGTGCGGCATTCCGCCAGCAGCTCGGGGCCGGCGGCGCGGTGGATGGCGCCGTCGACGCCCCCGCCGCCGAGTAGCGAGT
The DNA here is from genome assembly GCA_937867175.1 of uncultured Propionibacterium sp. GTDB lineage: Bacteria > Actinomycetota > Actinomycetes > Propionibacteriales > Propionibacteriaceae > Brooklawnia. Next base: position 1,427 of record CALMKG010000440.1, read on the forward strand.
TGTTGGCGGCGTTGACGATGGCGTCCACCGCGTCGGTGGTGATGTCACCCTTGTGAAGCGTGATCTTGGCGGTCATCGTGTCTCCTGGCAGGCGTCCGGATCGGTTGGGAGACTTTGGGGCAGGTATTCAACTCGCTTTTCGGACGGTCTTCTCGGTCTTCAACAGGTGACGTGCAGGACCGCCCTGATCTCTTCGCGGGGCATGGATTCGATCAACCGGCAGGCCTCACTGGTCGGGACGACCACGAGTTTCACCCCACGCCGGGCGGCTTGTCTGCGCACTTTCGGCAGGACCGGCAACGCCCCGTCGAACCCGGTGCCGATGATCAGCTGTTGCCCGCCCCACGGCAGGTCCTCCGCGGTTGACAGGGGGGTGTGGCCGAAGCGCCCCCGGAACCGCTTGGAGGCACGCTTGTCTCGCTTGCTGACGACTCCGCGATCGATCACCACATCATGTTCGTAGCTTCGTCCATCGATCTCGATTACCCCGAATCGAAGCAACTCTGCCCTCATCACATGCAGGCTACTCTCCCGTCCCCCGGCTGTACCGCGGAGGCGGAGCAGAAGGATGATCGAACTGGCAGCCCGCGGTGGTAGCGTCCGCCCGTAAGCCGATGGACCCCGCCGACACCCCGAGAGGCTTCCCATGGCCATGCAACGTCTTGCCGATATCGACATGCCCGCGGTGCTTGACCGCCGGTTCCACCCGTCACCCGCAGCGTGGGAGGACGAGGTTTTGTACTTCCTGCTGCTCGACAGGTTCTCAGACGGACGCGAGGCGGGCGTCCGAGGCAACGACGGCGGCTTGGTCGCTGGGGGAACCACCCGGCCGTTCCGGCCCGGTGATGCCGGGAACGCTGTAGGCACCGAGGAAGCCGCGCGTGCCTGGCGGGACGCGGGTGGTCGGTTCGCTGGTGGCACATTGCGCGGCCTGGAGGCCAAGCTCGGCTACCTGTCCCGGATGGGTGTCACCGCGATCTGGCTGAGCCCGATTCTCAAGCAGGTAGCTTCGCAGCAGACGTACCACGGCTACGGCATCCAGGACTTCTTGGAAGTGGAACCCAGATTCGGAACCCGTGAGGACCTGCGGTCGTTGGTCGACACGGCCCACGAGCTAGGGCTTCGGGTGGTCCTTGACGTCATCCTCAACCACACCGGGGACGTCTTCGCCTACAACGCGGACCGTCATTTGGTGGGGGAGCCCGGCAACCAGTGGATGGATCCCTGGTGGGACGGGCGTCCGTACGAGGTTTCGGGCTACCGCGACAAGGATGGACGGCCCACGCTGCCTTTCGCGGTGATCGACCTCGACACCCATCCGGACGCTTGGCCCGACGGTGCGGTCTGGCCCGCCGAACTTCAGGACCCGCAAACTTTCACCCGACGCGGCAGGATCCGCGACTGGGACCATGACCCGGAGTTCCTGGAGGGGGACTTCAAGGAGCTCAAGGACGTCCACCAGGGGCAGGGCGATGTCGATGGCTACCGCCCGAGCCCGGCGCTGGAGGCGATCACCCAGTGCTACCGCCACTGGATCGCCTACGCCGATCTGGACGGCCTACGTGTCGACACCGTCAAGCACATGGATCTCGGCGCGACGAGGTACTTCACCTCGGTCATCAAGGAGTTCGCGGTCAGTCTCGGCAAGGAGAACTTCTACCTGATAGGCGAGATCACCGGCGGACGCCAGCGCGCGGTGGAAACCATGGAGGTCACCGGCCTGGACGCGGCGCTGGGCATCGACGACGTGCAGGACAAGCTCGAATACCTTGTCAAAGGGGTACGCAATCCTGCTGACTACTTCGCCCTGTTCCGCAACTCGACACTGGTCGGCAAGCAGTCGCACACCTGGTTCCGCAACCACGTCGTCACGATGTTCGACGACCACGACCAAGTGCGCAAGGGACCCGCTAAGGCACGCTTCTGTGCCGACCCTGGTGCGGACGCCCTGCTGCCGGCGGTCTTCGCTCTTAACACGCTGACCCTCGGCATCCCGTGTATCTATTACGGCTCTGAGCAGGGCTTCGACGGGGCCGGCGACGACGACCAGTACCTTCGCGAGACAATCTTCGGTGGGCCTTTCGGTGCCTTCCGAACCACGGGCGTCCACTTCTTCGACGAAGACGCTCCCGGCTACCGGACGCTGGCCGAGTTGCTGGAGTTGCGGCGGGCCCGGCTGGCCCTGCGTCGGGGACGGCAGTACCTGAGGGAGATCTCGGGGAACGGCGTGGACTTCGGCGTGCCAACCATGATCGGGGGGCGGCTGAAGTCCGTGGTGCCCTGGTCACGGCTGTTCAACGGCGGTGAGATCTTGTGTGCGATCAACACCGACTCCGCGCAGTCGCGCACCGCATGGGTCACGGTCGACAACGATCTGCACCGGGCTGGCGACCAGATGAACTGCCTCTACTCGACAGACCCCGGCCAGGTCGGAACCGAGGTCACAGTGCAGGCGCGTAACGGCAAGGCGGTGCTGGTGACGGTGGCGCCCGGAGGTGTGATCGTCCTGGAGTGATCCCTCGGGGATTCGGACGGCCATGCGTGTGTGCTCACCAGCGGGTCTGGATGGTCCTTGGGGACTGGTTGTGCGCGCGGTGGGGCCCGATGTCGGGTCTGGATGGTCCTTGGGGACTGGTTGTGCACGCGGTGGGGCCCGATGCCGGATGCCGGGTCTGGATGGTCGGCGATTCAGTTGCCAAGGACGCGGGCAGGCCACGGACCGGGAAGTCAAGGATCACTCCGCAAAGGTGATGCGCGCCAGCGCTGGGGGTGCATGCTTGACGCGCCTCCCACCAAGGGCGACATGCAAGGCACAAGAAGCGAAAGGCGACCATGAACACCGAGCCGAAGCCTGCCTCACCCACCATCGTCGGCCAGAACCAACGGTTGACGCAAACGTTACCTTTCCACGACCGGCAGGATTTCGCGGACGCCCACAGGGGGTTTATCTCGGCCCTTGAGCCCGGAGTCGTCCGGAATGCCGACGGACGCGTCGTCTGGGACAACGACTCCTACGCCTTCCTGAACGGTGACGCCCCCGACACGGTCAATCCCAGCCTGTGGCGGCAGTCGCAGTTGAACGCGATCCAGGGTCTGTTCGAGGTCGTGCCCGGCCTCTACCAGGTCCGTGGGCTCGACTTGTCCAACATCTCCTTCGTCGAGGGGGAGCGGGGCGTGATCGTCATCGATCCGCTCATCTCGGCCGAGACTGCAGCGGCGGCGCTCGGTCTGTACCGCGCCCACCGCGGTGATCGGCCGGTCACTGCGGTCATCCACACCCACAGCCACGTAGACCACTTCGCCGGGGTTCGTGGGGTGGTCGACCAGGCCGACGTCGACTCCGGCAACGTGCCGATCATCGCGCCGGTCGGGTTCACCCAACATGCCGTCTCGGAGAACGTCTACGCCGGTACGGCCATGGCCCGCCGCGCCGGCTACATGTATGGTGCAGCGCTGGACCGCAGCCCGGTCGGGCAGGTGGGTGCGGGCTTGGGCCAGACGAACTCCACGGGAACGGTGACGCTGATCCCACCGACGATCGAGATCACAATGACAGGGCAGGAACTGACCCTTGACGGCGTCCCGGTGGTCTTCCAGCTCGCGCCGGGCACGGAGGCGCCGGCCGAGATGCACTTCGCCTTCCCGCACCTGCGGGCGCTGTGCATGGCGGAGAACGCCACCCACGTGTTGCACAACATCCTCACGATTCGCGGGGCGCTGGTCCGCGACCCGCACGTGTGGGCGGGCTACATCGCCGACGCCATGGAACTGTTCGGCGACCAGACCGATGTCGTCTTCGCGTCCCATCACTGGCCCACCTGGGGTCACGACCGCGCCATGAAGTTCCTTTCGGAGCAGCGGGACCTGTATGCCTACCTGCACGACCAGACGTTGCGGATGCTGAACCAGGGCATGACCGGGTCGGAGATCGCCGAAGGGTTCACGCTGCCGCCCGCGCTGGAGAACGCGTGGCACGCCCGCGGCTACTACGGCTCGGTCAGCCACAATGTGAAGGCCATCTACCAGCGCTACATGGGTTGGTACGACGGGAACCCGGCGAACCTGTGGCGGCATCCGCCGACAGCGGCGGGACGTCGCTATGTCGACTACATGGGTGGGGCGGACGCCGTGGTGGCGAGGGCCCGGGCGTCCTTCGACGAGGGAGACTTCCGCTGGGTCGCCGAAGTGCTGAGCCACGTGGTCTTCGCCGATCCCGCCCATGCCGCGGCTCACGAGTTGCTGGCCGACACTTTCGAACAACTGGGTTACGGCGCTGAGAACGGCACTTGGCGGTGTGCCTACCTGTCGGCAGCACACGAGTTGCGGCACGGATCCTTTGGGACGCCCGCGACCGCGGCCGCGCCGGACATCTACGCCCAGCTCACCCCCGAGCAGTGGTTCGACGCGATCGCGATCCGCGTAGACGGGCCACGCGCCTGGGACGAACACCTCACCCTCGACGTCAACCTCACCGACGTCGGCCAGGCGCACCGGCTGACGTTGAGCAACGGTGTGCTGACCCACACCTCGGTGCCGCACCATGCGCCGGCTGACCTCACGCTGCGGCTCGATCGCCGCGCCCTTGCCGGTCTGCTGACGGGGCGTATCGCCTCCGACCAACTCGCGGCGTCCGGTGTCGAAACTCAGGGCGACCCGAGCACGTTGTCTCGACTGCTCGCAGTCATGGACCGGGTGGATCCGGACTACGCCATCGTGACGCCCTGACGCTCGGCAGGCCTGAGCGATGCTTGACCGCGTTCGGCGTTGGGCGCCGACCTCGTTCCCGATGCCGTCCGCGGCTGATCTGCGGGCCGGGCTGGTGCATGGGCTGGTCAGTGTCCCCGACGGGTTGGCGACCGGATTGCTCGCCGGACTCAACCCGATCGCGGGCCTGTATGGCTACCTCTTCGGCACCTTGGCCGGGGCGTTGACGACCAGTTCGGCGCTGATGTCGGTCCAGGCCACCGGTGCGATGTCGGTGATCGTCGCCGACACACCGGGCCTGACCGGCCCGGGCGGCGACCGAGGGTTGGCGACCCTCACGGTGCTCACTGGCTTGTTCATGCTGGCGGCCGGGATCGCCCGGCTCGGCGCGTTGGTGCGTTACGTACCCAATGCGGTCCTGACGGGTTTCGTGAACGCCGTCGCGGTCAACATCATGCTGGGTCAACTTGGTGGCGTTACCGGTTTCGCAGGCCAAGGACCCAACCGGGTCGTTCGGGCGCTCGACACGGTGCTCAACATGACCGCCTTCCACTGGCCGACGGTGCTGATCGCCGGCGCGACACTGGGGCTGGTCCTGCTGCTTGAACGCACCCGACTTGGTCCGCTCGGGCTCTTCCTGGCCGTCGTGCTGGCCTCCGGGGCGGTGGCGCTGTGGTCCGGTTCGGGGGTGCCGACGTTGGCGAGTGTGGCGGAGGTGCCGCGCGCGTTGCCGACCCCGGTGCTGCCGTCACTGACCGCCGTGGCTGCATTGCTGGTGCCGGCGGCGTCCTTGGCATTCGTCGGGCTGGTGCAGGGTGCTGCGATCGGGCAGGCGGTTCCCAACCCCGATGGCGCCTACCCCGACGCCTCCGGCGACTTCCGTGGCCAGGGCATCGCGAATCTGGTCTCGGGGTTGCTGCGGGGTATGCCGGTGGGTGGGTCCATGTCGGGTACCGCCGTGGTGGTGGCGGCCGGCGGCCGGGGCCGGTACGCCAACCTCACTGCGGCTGGTGTGATGGTGCTGACCATCTTGGTGCTCGGGCCGGTGGTGGGACGCGTGGCGATGCCGTCCCTGTCGGCCTTGCTGATGCTGATCGGGCTGCGCACCTTCAAACCCGACCAGGTGCTGATGGTCTGGCGCACCGGCGGCACCCAGGCAACCGTGATGGCCACCACGTTCATCCTCACCCTGCTGGTGCCTATGCAGTACGCCGTCCTCACCGGGGTGGGCATCTCGGTGATCCTGTTCGTGGCCAGGCAGTCGAACCGGGTGACGGTGAAGCGGTGGCAGATCGGGCCGGGAGTGCCGCTGCCCACCGAGAGCGACCCCCCGAAGGTGCTGCCTGCGGGGGAGGTCGTCGTGCTGACGCCCTACGGCAGCCTGTTCTTCGCTTCGGCGACCGTCTTCGAAAGCCAGTTGCCCGTCCCCGGGCCTGAATCGGGTGGCTCGGTGGTGGTCTTGCGGCTTCGCGGGAACGAGGAACTGGGCAGCACCTTCATCAAGACGATCATCCGTTACCACGACGTGCTCGAGGCGGCCGGCAGCCACCTCGTCCTCACTGGGGTGAGCGAACGCGTCCTCGCCCAGCTCACCGGCACCCGCGCCCTTGATCATGTGGGGACCGGCAACGTGTTCACCGCGACACCGAACCTGGGCGAGTCGCTGCTGGCGGGCTTGCGGAGGGCCGAACAGCTCCGAGGTGTCCGTGGGTGATGGGGGTCTGAAGTTCAGGCATCGACCCCGACGGGTGGGACGCCGAGGGCGAGCCCGGCCTCGTACCCTTCGACCACGGCATCTCGAATCCTCCGCGGTTTGACCGCGTCACCGATCAGCACGTGAGCGACGCCGCGGGCCTTCAAATCGTTGGACAAGGCGGTGTCGGCGATGTAGCCCACCGCCAGGATCGCGGTCTCGCAGTCCAGTCGTCGGGCGTCGGTGACCACGGCATCCGGCGCAATCTCGACCACCCGCTCCCCGGTGATCACCTTGATCGGGGACGCGGCCACTCGCGCCAGCAGCGGGAACGCCATGCTCGGGATCATGTCGGCCAGGATTTTATCCGTCATCTCGACCACGGTCACGTCGTGGCCCTGGCTGACCAGCAACTCGGCGGTTTCGACACCCACCGAGCCACCACCGATCACCACCACCCGATGGCCGAGGGTCGCCGTGCCGAGCAGGACGTCCTCCGCCGTGACCACGCTGCCGGCGGTCGCGCCCGGAATCTGCGGGACGACCGGTATGGAGCCGGTGGCGATGATCAATTCGTCCGCCTTGGCGCCGGCGAGGAAGTCGGCGTCCACCGGGTGATTGAGTTCGACCTGCACGCCGGTCTTGGCGACCATCTGCTTCTCGTAGTCGACGCAGGCGATCATCTCCGACTTGAAGGGCGGCCGGACCCCGGGCAGCACGTTGCCGCCGAGTTCGCCGGACTCCTCGAACAGACGGACGCGGTGTCCCCGGCCTGCGGCGGTGTGCGCCGCCTCCATGCCTGCCAAGCCGCCGCCGACCACGACCACGTCGAGGGCGTGGGCTGGCGCCGGGACGTGGGCGTAGCGCAATTCGTTGCCCATCTCGGGGTTGTACAGGCAGGTCGCGTGAACCCCCATGCCCATCTGGTTGATACACCAGTTGCAGCTCAGGCAGACCCGGATGTCGGCGGCGTCCCCACGCTGGGCCTTGACGTAGAAGTCGGGGTCGCAGATCAATGGACGCCCGGTGGCGACGATGTCGACCTTGCCGTCGGCGATCAGCTGATCGGCGAACTCGGGGGTCTTGATCCGGTTGGCCACCGCCACCGGGACGGCCGCCTTGATGCCCTCGCGGATGACCATGGCGTCCTCGACGAACGCTCCCAGGGGCAGGGCCTCGGTGCCGGCCACCCGGTTCGACTCGTAGGTGGATCCTGACACGTGGATCGCGTTGATGCCGTGTTCGACCAGCCTCACGCAGAACTGCGCGCTGTCTTGCGAGGTCAAGCCGTCGGGCAGGTACTCGTTGGCCGAGATCCGGTAGATGATCGGGAAGTCGGGGCCGACCTCGGCGCGGACGGCGTCCACGACGTCGAGGGGGAAGCGGGCCCGCCGCTCGGCGTCACCACCGTATTCGTCGGTGCGGTGGTTGGTGTGTGGCGACAGGAACTGGTTGACCAAGTAGCCGTGGGCGCCGTGCACCTCGACGGCGTCAATGCCTGCTTCCTTACACCGGCGCGCGCCGGCGGCGAACTTGGCCACGAGTTCGCCGATCTCGGCGGTGGTCAGCTCGCGGGGCATCACCTGTACGACGCCGCAGGCGATCGGCGAAGGTGCCACCAGCGGGGCACCGGAATACAGCGGGTTCGCCTGTCTGCCGCCGTGCAGGAGTTGGACCGCGATCCGGCCTCCGGCGTCGTGTACGGCATCGGCAAGCTGACGCAGGCCTGGGATCGTCTGGTCAGTGTGGCAACCCAACTGCCTCGGCGAAACCTTGCTCCCCTGGTCGACGAAGGCGCCGCCGGTGATGTTTAGACCCACACCACCGCGTGCCCGGGCCACGTGATAGGCGATGAAGTCTTCGGTGACCTCACCGTCGCGTCCGCAGAGCCCGACCACCATGGGGGCCATGATTCCCCGGTTCTTGATCTCCAACGTCCCGATAGTGATCGGGCTGAACAGGTGCGGATAGGCGTCCATGTCTGCTCCCTCCATCGCGAGCCTTGTGCTGTTCAGTCTAGGTTCCCGACGCCGATCTGGCCCCGGGTACTAGGAGTCTGCACCGTGGGGCGGGTTGGCTTCACGGGGGGCGCGGCCGATCAGCTGGCGCCGGACTGGGCTTGACGGCGTGGCGACCGCACGCGGAACTCCGCGCTCACTCCCGCCACTTGAAGGTGACCTCAGGACGCCCGGATCCGCCGACCCGCTGGCCCCTGCCGGCGTATCCTTCATCGGCCAGATACTGCAGGTAGCGGCGCGCAGTGACTCGCGACATCCCGAGCGCCGTGCTCACTTCCGACGCGGACAGCCCGGCCGGGCCGGCGTCCCGAAGTAACTCGATCACCCGATCGAGCACGTTCCCAGCAAGCCCTTTCGGGGGCAGACCGCCAGCAGCCAGGGGACGCCGCAGGTCCCTGAAGAACTCGTCGACACCCGACTGGCTTGCGGTGGTCGTCGAGGCGATTCCCTCGCGGTAGCGCCGGTAGGCCGCGAGTCGCTCGCGCAGGTCGGCGAAAGTGAACGGCTTGAGCAAGTAGCCGACCACCCCCAGCGAAACCGCCGCACGCACCAGTTCAACCTCACGTCCGGCCGTGATGGTCAGGATGTCGACGGGTCGCCCGCCGGCCCGAATGGCGCGGGCAATGTCCAGCCCGTGGCCATCCGGCAGATTGAGGTCGAGCAGAATCAGGTCGATCTGCCCGTGTGACAGCGTCTGGATCGCCTCGCGAACAGTCCCCACCGTCGCGGCCACCACGAAACCGGGTACCCGCGTGACGTACTCGGCGTGGCCGCGCGCCGACAGCGGTTCGTCGTCCACGACAAGCACCCTCAGGTCATCCACGGCGCTCCCTCCTCCTTGGTTCGTTCGCGAACGGGCAGCGTCACCACGAAGGTCGCTCCTGGATACCCGGTGACGGTGATGTGCCCCCCCAGCTGTTCAACCGTCTGCTGGACCAGCGCCAGCCCGATCCCTCGGCCGGCCGGACCGCTGACTGCCTTCGTGGACCAGCCACGCTCGAAGGCGTGTTCGGCAGCATCGTCGCTCAGCCCCGGGCCGGTGTCGCTCACGGTGAGCAGCGCCTGCGCGCCGTCCACTTGCGCGTCCACCACGATTGTCCGGGCCGGCAGATCGGGAGCCTGCACCAACGCCTCGATCGCGTTGTCGATCAGGTTTCCCAGGATGGTCACCGCCTCACGTGCAGGCAGGACGTCGGCGGGCAGGTGTGCGTCCGCGTCGATCTCGAGAGTCACACCGCGTTCGGCGGCCTGGGAGGCCTTCCCCAGCAACAGGGCCGCCACCGCCGGTTCCTCCACGGCGGCCAGGACGCCATCCCGCTGTCGTTGGGTGGCGCGCAACTCATCGGTGGCGAACCGGAGCGCCTCGTGAGTGCGTCCGAGTTCGATCAGGGTGACCACCGAATGCAGCCGGTTGGCAGCCTCGTGTGACTGGGCATGCAGGGCGTCCGCCATGCCGCGCACGGTGCCCAACTGCCCGGTGAGTTCCGCGAGTTCGGTGCGGTCGCGCAACGTGGTCAGGGTGCCGACCGGACGTCCGTCACGCAGCACCGCACCGGATGAGACCAGCAGGACCCGTCCGCGGTGCGCATGGGGTGCGTCGGTCTGCTGCCGGGTTCCGGTCAACAGTGCGGCCAGGTCCGGTGGCAGCCCCAGGTCGGCGATGCGTCTGCCCTCGACCTCCTCCCCAAGGCCCAGCAAGCGTGCCGCCTCGTCGTTCAGCACCTGAATTCGGCCCTCCCGGTCTGTGATAACCAGGCCTTCTTGGATGGCGTGCAGTACCGCCTGGTGGTGGTCGTGCAGCCGGGCCAGATCCTTGGCGTTGAGCCCGAGCGTCTGGCGACGCACCCGCCGGGCCACCGCCAAGGCGGCGACCCCGGAAACGGCACCGGCCGCCAGACCGACCAGCAAGACTCTCGGGAGTAGCTGTCGCAATTGGTCCCATACCTTGCCACGCGCCAGGCCAACCGACACCAGCCCGATCACCTGTCCGCCCTGGACGACCGGTACGACCGCACGCGTTGACGGCCCGAGAGAGCCGGTGTACTGCTCGACGACGACCCCGCCCGCCTGAGCAGGCGCGATCGTTCCGCCGAATCGGCCACCCACCAGGTCAGGGTTCGGATGGGTGTGGCGGACGCCGTCGACCGACATGATCACCACGAAATCGGTGCCGGTCAGCGCCCGCTCACGCTCGGCGAACTCGCGCAACGCAGCAGCCGGGTCGTCGGCGGCCAGGCCCTCGCGAACATCGTCGGTGCCGGCGATCGCGAAGGCCACATCTGTGACCTTGTTGGACGCCGCCTCGTCGACCTGCCGGTAGACCTGCCAGTACGCAAGCCCGACTGACATCGCGACCACTAGCACGGCCACCACGCTCAACGACAAGAGAACGTGGGATGCCACGCTACGAGGGTGGACGCGTCGGTCGGGATCGCGGTCGGTGAACACTATGAACACAAGCATGCCTCAGCCCTGCTCGTGGGAGCAGTCTTGGGGTGCGTCACGTGGGTGTGGCGCAGACCAAGGAGTCGTAGCACATGGTTGCCCTGCACACCTCGATCGCCATCGTCGCGATCATCCTGCTGATCATCCGGTTCAAGGTCGACCCCATCGTGGCCCTGATCCTGGGTTGCTTCTATCTGGGGCTTGCCTCTGGTGTCGGATTCGAGGACACCGTGGGTGCGATCACCTCGGGATTCGGCGAGATCATGGCCAAGATCGGCCTGCTGATCGGCTTCGGTGTCCTGATGGGAGCGTTGCTGTACAAGATGGGCGCCTTCACCACGATGGTCGAGGCGCTGGTGCGGGTCGTCCCGCCGAACCGGCTCCCGTACGCCCTCGCGATCGCGCTGAGCACCATTGCACCTTCGATCTACGTCGACGTCCAGGTCGTGCTTGCCGCGCCCGTGGCGCGATCGTCTGCCAAGTTCCTCGGCAAGAACGGCCTGGCCTGGCTGGCCGGCGCGCTCGGCATCGGCATCTTCGCCGGCTACGTCTTCGTGGTGCCTGGGCTGGCTGCCATCTCGATCGCCGGCCTGCTCCACATTCAGCTGGGCACCTACCTCCTGTTCGGTATCGTCATCGGCCCGCTGACTGCGGTGCTGACGGTTTGGATCTTCCGGCGGATGCTGAACCACGGTTGGTGGAACGCGGAGAAGGATGAGCAGGAATCCGATGCCCTGGACGAGGAAGAGGCTTCCGGCGCTGTCGTCACCGCCGACCAGCGGCCGAATCTGCTGATGTCGCTGGCTCCGATCCTCGTCCCCCTGCTGATGATCGCCTTCGGGGCGTTCGCCGAACTGCTCGGGTTCAACAACTCCCTGATCGACTTCATCGGAAACGCCAACGTCGCGCTCTTCCTCGGCCTGCTGATGGCGTACGTGATGGCGCGCAAATTTGTCGGGGCCGACAAGACGGGCGAAGCCTTCACGGACGGATTGCACACCACAGGTGAGATCCTGCTCGTGACCGGCGTGGGCGGTTCACTCGGGGCAGTCATCGAACAGACCGGCCTGGCCGACCTGCTGGGCGGGCTGTTCACGGTTGGCGAAGGCGTCCCTGTCGTGGTGAGCATCCTGCTCGCCTGGTTCATCGCAGCCCTGCTGCACCTGGCAATCGGCTCCGTTTCAGTGGCGGCGATCACCGCCGGCGGGATTCTGGCCCCCATCGTGGGCTCATTGCCGGTGGCCCCCGTGGTGATCGGTCTGGCGGTGGCCTCCGGCGCGATGTTCGCCCTCCAGGTCAACAGCAACTTCTTCTGGATGTTCAAAGGGCTGCTCGGACTCACCACTCAAGGCGCCCTCAAGACCATGACAACCGTGACATCGATCGGGTCGTTGATCTCGCTGCCGCTGGTGATGGTGGCGGCACTCATCCCGCTGTGACACTGTGAGCGTCCGACTCGTCCTTGGTCGGACGCGCAACGCCCCCGGCACCGAGAACGGGCCGGGGGCGCATCAGCGTGCCGGGCGAGTCAGTGGAAGACGTCGAGCTTGTCGAACTTCTGGGCCAACAGGTAGTAGACGGTGAGACGCTGCTTGTGACCCGGGATGGCCTTGCCCACTTCCTTGATCGCCGCATCGAGTTCTGCGTCGGGGATGGTGAGGCCGAGCTTCTTCTTGAGGAAGGACTCGCGCACCGTCTTGAGTTCCTCTTCGTCGCTGAACGAGACGGCCCGGGAGTCCGGCTTGCTCAGCACGAGTCGGTAGGTCTTCTCCATGTTCGCCAGGGCGGTTTCGTCGACCTCGGAAACGTGCTTCTTGATGTCGTCCAAGTGGCCAGTCATGCTTCGTCCCTTCTGTTGTCGCTACCAGCAACATCGTGCACCCAGCGGCACGGCCCGCGCCGGGGATTGCCGAACGACAGGACGGGAGATTGCGCAGCGTGGTCCCTGAACTGATCGTCGGCATGCTGGTTCTTGGGTGCTGCAATTCGGGTGGGGCGTGTGGGGCTCGAACCCACGACCCAGGGATTATGAGTCCCTTGCTCTA
>CALMKG010000441.1 GCA_937867175.1 uncultured Propionibacterium sp.
GCCTCACGGGCAGCGAGCAGCGCCGGCAGAACGCCACGAACCTGTCGAACGCGCCCGTCGAGACCCACTTCACCGACCAGCACGCTGGCGGACGCGATGCTGCGCGGCACCGTGCCGGCAGCCGCCAGCACTGCGGCAACGATGGCCAGATCGTAATGAGAGCCGGCCTTTGGCAGACTGGCGGGGGTCAGGTTGATGGTCAACAGCTGCGACGGCCATGACAGCCCGGCACCGGCCACCGCCGCCCGGCACCGGTCCCTCGCCTCGTAGAGCGCGGCATCCGGAAGTCCGACTAGCACCGTCCGAGGCAGTCCCGCGCCGATCGCAGCCTCCACCTCGACCAAGGTGCCCTCCATGCCAAGCAGGGCGACCGACCACGAACTCGCTGTGCTCACTGGATTCCCCGGGCATGGGTGATCCTGGGACGCTGGCCGGCCATCTTGACTATCCCGATGGCGTCCACGCGGATCGCGGACAGCGGCCCCGGGAAGGTCAGCCGCCATTGCCCGGCAAGTCGACGCAAGCGTGCGCATTTGGCCCACGTGATCGACTCCAGTGGGTCGCCGAAGCCGAGCCCGCTTCGGCACTTGACCTCAACGATCACCCCGATCGGCGGTCCGTCGTCCACCGGTTCAAGCGCGATGAGGTCGACCTCGCCACCCTCACCCCGCCAGTTGCGTGCCACCACCTGCCAGCCGAGACCCATCAGATGCTCGGCTGCGGCGTCCTCACCCCAGCCACCAAGTCGACGTGAGGGTGCAACCCGATTGATCGCCTTCGTCATCATCCACCTCCTGTTGCGGTGAATGATTGGCGGTCGACCCCGGAATCCGTCAGCTATCCACAGGGAAAATCTCGCGAATTCTTCCTGCTTCCCGAGATCACGCCGGGTCAGGGCTGGTCAGGGATCTCCAATTCACGGTGCTGGATCTCTTCGATCGACACGTCGCGGAACGTCAGCACCTTCGCAGACTTCACAAACCGGGCCGGACGGTACATGTCCCAAACCCAAGCGTCCCCCATCGACACCTCGTAGTAGACGTCGCCGCCCTCGGTGCGTACCTTCAGGTCGACCGCATTGCACAGGTAGAACCGCCGCTCGGTCTCCACCGCGTAGGTGAAGATGTTGACCACATCCTTGTACTCGCGGTACAGGTCGAGCTCGAGCTTCGCCTCGTAGGCTTCCAGGTCATCTGTGCTCATGGTGACGCCACTCTATCTGCTCGCTGTTGCTGCTGCCTGTCGCGGGCTCTCCTGACGTTCTCGTACCGCATGCGGTGGATGGGGCATGGTCCTAGTTCGTCGAGCCGCAGCTGGTGCTCGGTCGTGCAATAGCCCTTGTGTCCGGCGAAGCCGTAGCTGGGGAACTGCTCGTCGTACGCTTCCATGATGCGATCGCGAGTCACCTTGGCGATGATGGACGCGGCCGCCACGCATGCGGCCACTTGGTCACCCTTCCAGACCGCGAGACCGGGAATCCCCAGACCTGCCACCGGGAATCCGTCGGTGAGCGCGAAGGCCGGCGCCACGTCAAGTCGCAGCAGCGCCCGCCGCAGTGCCTGCAGATCAGCTTCGTGCATGCCCAGTGCGTCGCACTCGTCCGGCTGGATTGCCACCACTGCCCACGCAGTTGCCCTCTCGACGATCTCGGCATAGAGCCGCTCGCGGGTCGGTTCGGACAGCAGCTTGGAATCGTTGAGCCCCTCGACGCGACGGGACTTCCGGTCATCCAGGATCACCGCGGCGGCCACCAAGGGGCCAGCGCACGCACCACGGCCGGCCTCATCGGCCCCCGCGACCGGGGCGAAGCCGGCCCGGGCGAGCGCCCGCTCATATCCGTAGATGCCCCGACCAGGGCGGATCTGCTCGCTCATCGTGGTTAGCGGCAGGTGCCCTCACCTAGGATCGGCGCTTGCGGGGCCTCTCCTTGCGCAGGCGGGACGTCGGAGAAGGTGCCGGGTGTCGAGAACGTGCGCCAACGCCCGGGCGGCAGGACCGTGGCCACCACTGGACCCACCACGTGATCTACTGGGACGAATCCGTTCATCCCTTCCGGGACCCCAGGCGCGGTCGCCTCGCAGAGGTGAAGACGCGCGTCACCTGATCGGTCACGGTGATCGCCCAGGACGAAAATGTGGTCGACCGGCACCACGACGTCAAAAACCACCTCCGAAGGTTTGACCAATTGCCCGGAAGCGTCGGCGTACAGGTACTCCGATTCGTCCAGCGCCACCCCATTGACTGTGATGCGGTCATTCTGGTCACAGCAGGCGACGTGATCACCCGGCATGCCGATCACCCGTTTGACCAGGTATCCCTGGGTGCTGTCGGGCAACAGGTAGAGCGTCTCCAAGGCCCGGCGGATTGGGTTGCTGGCGGCCGGTTGTGGCCCCATCCACTGCCCAGGCGGATCCTCGAAGACCACGATGTCACCGCGCTGAAAACCGGCCAGCCGCACGGCAACGATGCGGTCTTGCTGCTCCAACGTGCGCTCCATCGATCCGCTGGGCACTTGGAAGACCTGGAAGACGAAGACCCGGAGCAGCGCGGTGATGACCAAGGCGACCAAGATCGCCAAACCAGCTTCGGCCACAAACGCGAGGAACTGGCGGAACGGCGACATGCCGCCGTCTTCGGGATTGCCTTCGGCATCGGCACGGTGCAGTTCGTCGCTGGTGCCAGTGACGGGCAGCCGGGTCTGAGGCCCGCCGACGAGATGGCTGCCCTCTTGCTTCACTTTGTCACTCCTCGTCTAGACGGCCGCGGGGTTCATCCTACGCGTCCACAATGACGAGTCCCGGCACCCACCACCGGGTACCGGGACTGTGATCACACGGCTTGAGTAGTCAGCCGCGACGCTCCTTGATCTTGGCCGCCTTGCCGCGACGCTCACGTAGGTAGTAGAGCTTGGCGCGACGCACATCACCGCGACGCTCGACCTCAATGTGATCGATGATCGGCGAGTTCAACGGGAAGGTGCGCTCCACCCCGGTGCCGTACGAGACCTTACGAACAGTGAACGCCTCGCTGACTCCCTTGCCATTGCGGGCGATCACCACGCCGGCGAAAACCTGGATACGGGACTTGTTGCCCTCGACAACCCGGACGTGCACGCGCACGGAGTCGCCCGGACGGAAGTCCGGAGCGTCCTCACGGATCGAGGCCTTGTCAAGTTCGCTGATGATCGGATTCATGATTCTTCCTCGTCGGTGCCACAGGTCACCTCGCGGTTGGTTTGGTCTGTGGGCCCCGCCTCGCGGTCGATCCCCCTGTGGCAGGAGCCGCGGCGGCAGAGCAACCTGACAATCATGTCACACCCGCACCGGACGACCCAAACCCGACAGAACCGTTGGGTCAAGGGACGGGAAAGCCCCCGTGCGTGGCGGCGACGTGACCAGAGGCAGTCCTCCCAGGAGCGGGACCAGACAGCCAGCAGACCACAAATCGCAAACCCCCCGCACGGGGGCAGCGCCCCCCCGTGGGCCCTCTACGTGGTGACTAGCCCCCGAAGCCGTCCTTGCGGAACAGCGACGAGATCAAGTCCCGGTTCAACTGGCTGATCGACTCCAGCGGAATCCCCTTCGGGCAGACTGCCGAGCACTCGCCGATGTTCGTGCAGTTGCCGAAGCCCTCGGCATCGTGCTGGGCGACCATGTTCTTGATGCGCAGATAACGCTCGGGCTGACCCTGTGGCAGGTTCGCCAGGTGAGTGATCTTCGCGCCGGTGAACAACATCGCCGAGGCGTTCGGGCAAGCCGCCACACAGGCGCCGCAGCCGATGCAGGTCGCGTTGTCGAAAGCCCGATCAGACCGCAACTTGGGTGCCGGAGTCGCGTGGGCATCAGGTGCAGAACCGGTGTTGACCGAGATGAAACCACCGGCCTGAATGATCCGGTCGAACGCGCTGCGGTCAACCATCAGGTCCTTGAGGACCGGGAACGGTTCAGCCTTCCATGGCTCCACGGTGATCGTGTCACCGTCGGAGAACGAACGCATGTGCAGCTGGCAGGTGGTCGTCGGCACCGGCGAGTTGCCGCGGCCGTGCGCGGTGCCGTTGATGACGACGCCACATTGGCCACAAATACCCTCGCGGCAATCCGAGTCGAATGCGACCGGCTCCTCACCGGCAACGGTGAGTTCCTCGTTCAGCATGTCGAGCATCTCGAGGAAGCTCATGTCCTCTGAGACGTTGTCGATCTTGTAGTCGACCAACTTGCCCTGCTGGGCGCCACGAGCCTGGCGCCAGACTCTCAGTGTCAGTTTCACTTGTAACTCCGTTGCTTCAGCTCGATTGCCTTGTAGACCAGCGGTTCCCGGTGCAGGACGGGCTTGGTGCCCTCTCCGGTCCACTCCCAAGCCGCGACGTAGGCGAACTCGTCGTCGTGGCGCAGGGCCTCGCCTTCCTCGGTCTGGTGCTCGACACGGAAGTGGCCACCACACGATTCGCGGCGATGCAGGGCGTCGATGCACATCAGCTCGCCCAGTTCGAAGAAGTCGACCAGCCGGCCAGCCCGCTCCAGGGTCTGGTTGAGGTCTTCGGCGACACCAGTCACGTTGACGTTCTTCCAGAAGTCGGCCTTCAATTCGCGGATCAGCCTAATCGCCTTGCGTAGCCCAGCGTCGCTGCGGGCCATGCCGCAGTACTCCCACATGATGTGGCCGAGTTCCTTGTGGAACGAGTCCACGGTGCGAGAGCCCTTGACGCTGAGCAGCTTCTTGATGCGTGCGTTGGTCTGGGCCACTGCATCGACGACAGCCGGGTCATCAGCTGGCAACTGGCCCTCATGATGGGTCGCGAGGTAGTCGTTGATGGTGTTCGGCAGCACGAAGTAGCCGTCGGCGAGACCCTGCATCAGCGCGGACGCACCCAGCCGGTTGGCACCGTGGTCGGAGAAGTTCGCTTCACCGGCACAGAACAGGCCGGGGATGGTGGTCTCGAGGTCGTAGTCAACCCAGACGCCACCCATCGTGTAGTGGACCGCCGGGTAGATCCGCATCGGGACCTCGTAGGGGTCCTCCGCAGTGATCTGCTTGTACATGTCGAACAGGTTGCCGTACTTGACCTCGACGCCATGTTTGCCCAGCCGCGAGATGGCGTCCGAGAAGTCGAGGTAGACGCCACGACGCACCTGGCGTTCGTTGCCGTTCTGGTCGACCTCGGTGACCAGCGGGCCAACACCGCGTCCCTCGTCACACATGTTCTTGGCCTGCCGGGACGCGATGTCGCGGGGGACCAAGTTGCCGAACGCCGGGTAGATGCGCTCCAAGTAGTAGTCGCGATCCGCCTCAGCGATCTTGCGCGGATCCTTGTCGCAGTCCTCGGCCTTCTTCGGCACCCAGATGCGTCCGTCGTTTCGCAGCGACTCCGACATCAGTGTCAGCTTCGACTGGTTGTCGCCGTGTACCGGGATGCAAGTCGGGTGGATCTGGGTATAGCAGGGGTTGCCGAAGTAGGCACCCTTGCGGTGCGCCCGCCAGCCAGCGGTCACGTTGCAACCCATGGCGTTGGTGGACAGGAAGAAGACGTTGCCATAGCCACCGGTCGCCAGCACGACAGCGTCGGCGGTGTACGCCTCGACCTCACCGGTCACCATGTCGCGGGTGACGATGCCCCGAGCCCGGCCGTCCTTGACGATCAGCTCGAGCATCTCGTGGCGGGTGAACATCTGCACGGTGCCCTCAGCGACCTGGCGCTCCAAGGCCTGGTAGGCGCCGATCAGCAACTGCTGCCCGGTCTGGCCGCGGGCGTAGAAGGTGCGCTGCACCTGGACGCCACCGAACGAGCGGGTGTCGAGCAGACCGCCGTATTCACGAGCGAACGGGACGCCCTGGGCCACACACTGGTCGATGATGTTCGCAGACACCTCGGCCAAGCGGTAGACGTTGGTCTCGCGGGCGCGGTAGTCGCCGCCCTTGACGGTGTCGTAGAACAGCCGGAACGTCGAGTCGTTGTCGTTCTTGTAGTTCTTGGCCGCGTTGATGCCACCTTGGGCGGCGATCGAATGGGCCCGGCGGGGGCTGTCCTGGTAGCAGAAGTTCAGCACGTTGTAGCCGGCCTCACCCAAGGACGCCGCGGCCGCGCCGCCGGCCAAGCCGGTGCCCACCACGATGATGGTGATCTTGCGACGGTTCGCCGGGTTGACCAGCTTCGCGGTGAACTGGCGGTCTGGCCAGACCCGCTCAATGGGCAAGGTGGTATTCGCCTTGGCGTCATGGATCTCGGCGCCAACGGTGTAGTAGTCGGCGTCGGTCGCCGGTGCCGCGTTGGGCAGCTTGGTATCAACCATCAGAAACTCACCAGCCCTGTCAGGATTGCGATCGGGGTCGCCATGAAGCCGAAGTAGACCAGCAGCGCGACGATCCATGAGCACACCACGAGCACCTTCTGGCTGAAGGCACCCGCTCGGGCGCCCAGCGTGCAGAAGGCGCTGTAGAAGCCGTGCCAGACGTGGATGCAGACTGCCAACATCCACAATCCATAGAGCGCGACCAGCCACCACTCCTGGAAGCCGAGAACAACCCGCTGGTGCGGATCGACGCTGCCGTCGTAGCCGACGGTGATGGTCTGGGTGGTGAATTGCAGCAGGTGGAAGACCACGCCGGTCAAGATGATGATGCCGCCCCAAATCATGGTGCGCGCCGCGAAGCTGCCCTCAAGGTAGCGCTGCCGCAGATAACGGCCCATACCACCCTTGGCGTCGTAGTCACGGAAGGTCAATTGCACCGCCGCGATGATGTGCACCGCAGCACTCAGCAGAAGTGTGATGCGGAACAGCCACAAGAAGAACATCGGCGGCAGGACGGGGTAGAGGAATCTCCGCAGATAGTGGGAGTACTCGTCGAACTCCTGAGCGCCGATCTCGGGGATCAGGAGCTTTGTGTTGCCGAACATGTGCATGAGTAGGAAGGCCACGAGAATCAGACCGGTAACGGCCATCAGTGCCTTGCGCGCGACCGTCGAGGTGAGCGCTCGGTGGTGGGGAGTCCTACTCGGATCGCGAGTAGTGAGTTGAGTTGCCACGGTCGTGAGTCTAACGGGTGGTCTCTGCTACCGGGCGCTGGGGGCCGAGATGTCGCAGTCCGTAGTACTACTACAGCAGGTCTGGGCGTCGGTCCGCGGTCATCATCTTGGAACGCTCCCGGCGCCACTGCTCGACCCGGCCGTGGTGGCCGCTGAGCAGCACTTCCGGTACCTGGAGCCCACGCCAAACCGCCGGCTTGGTGTACACGGGATACTCCAGGAGCCCTTGGGACGCAACCGAGTGCGACTCCTCAACCAGCGATTCCGGGTTGCCGATCACCCCCGGGATGAGCCGGACGATCGCCTCTATCATCGCCAGCGCGGCGACCTCTCCGCCGTTGAGCACATAGTCACCCAGGCTCACTTCCCGCACATCGAACGGCCCGGACGCCCAATCGACCACGCGGCGGTCGATGCCCTCGTAGCGTCCGCAGGCGAAGGCCAGCGTCTGCGCGGTCGCGAACTCGGCAGCCATGGGTTGGTTGAACAGGTGCCCAGCCGGCGACGGCACGATCAGGATCGGTCGGGACGCCGGCCCGGCCTCGGGGTCTGCGTCGGTTGCGGACGCCCGGTAGCTGGCCAGCAACTCGTCCAAGGCCTCGCCCCACGGCTCGGGTTTCATGACCATGCCCGCTCCCCCGCCGTAGGGGGTGTCGTCGACGGTGCGGTGCCGGTCGTGGGTCCAGTCGCGCAGGTCGCGCACGCGCACGTCGAGCAGTCCGTCGGTGATTGCCTTCCCGATCAGGCTGAGCTGGAGCGGTGCGAAGTAATCGGGGAAGATCGTGATGACATCAAGGCGCATCAGTCGTCCTCCGCCCCATCGCCCAGCAACCCACCGACCTCGGCGAGTTGCAGATGGCCGGCAGCCAGGTCGACGACCGGCACCAAGGCCTGCACGAACGGGACGAGCCGCTCGTCCCCGCCGACATCGATGATCAACAGGTCCTGGGCAGGGCCGTGCACGATCTGCGTGACCACCCCAGCCTGGGCACCGGACGCGTCCAGCACGCGCAACCCAACCAGCTGCCGGTCGAAGTACTCCTCTTCGCCGCTGGGTCGTTCGTCCGCCGGAACCAAGGCGACCAACTCAGTTCCACGCAGGGCCTCTGCCCCGTTACGGTCCGGCACCTGCTCGAAGCGCACGATCAAGCGTCCGGACCCCTGCCGTACCGAAGCCAAGGTCAGCGTTCGGCCGTCGCCGGTGCGCAGGTCGGCGCCGGCGACGAACCGACGCGACACCTCGTCGGTGCGGACCTCGATTGCCACCTCGCCGCGCAGCCCATGGGCGCGACCGACCACCCCGACCGTCGTTTCGACCAGTTCACCCATGACGTTCCCCCTTGCTCGGACATGACAAGCGCCCCACCATCGGCCGATGGTTGGGGCGCCTGGTTTGCGTGCGCAGCCTCAGCGACGACCGCGCGTCGGCCTGCGGTCCACGTCGACGAAATCGACGCGGACTTGTTCGCGTCCGGCCAGCGCCTGGATCACGGTACGCAGCGCAGTCGCGGTCCGGCCCTGCCGCCCGATCACCTTGCCGATGTCTTCGGGATGCACTCGCACCTCCAGCATCCGGCCGTGCCGCAACTCCTTGTCACGGATTCGCACGTCGTCCGGATGGGTGACGATGCCCTGGACCAGGTGCTCGAGCGCATCAGCCAGCATGATCAGGCCTCCTCAGCCGGGGTTTCCTCGCTGGCCTGCACGGCCTCGGCGGCGGGGGCGTCCTGCGCCGGCGCCTCGGTCTTGCGGCCTCGCCTGCTGATCGCCTCAGTGGTGGGGTCGCCGTCGGCCTCGGCCAGCGCGGCGTTGAACCTGGCCAGCTTGTCGACCGGCTCGGGCTGCGGATCGATCCCGGACGGGGTCTGCACGCCGGTGAACTGCTGCCAATCACCGGTCCGCTTGAGCAGGGCGATGACAGCTTCGGTGGGTTGGGCACCGACACCGAGCCAGTACTGGGCCCGCTCAGAGTCGATGCGGATCACCGACGGATTGCTCTTCGGGTGGTAGATGCCGAGTTCCTCGATCGCCTGGCCATCCCGGCGGGCGCGGGAGTCCATGACGACGACACGATAATGCGGCGAGCGGATCTTGCCGAGCCGCTTGAGACGAATCTTGGTGGCCACTGGTGTGGTTACTCCTGTAGGAAAGCCCGGGTTGGCCCCGGCGCGACGGGTGGCCCTCACGCACGTGTGGGGCACGCTTGGTCAGGCCGATGGATCTGCGCCGCCAGTGATGAGAGGGCACCTGGACGCCAGACGCACCGACCATTGTGCCAGATCATCGTCGGCCACGCGAAACCACGGATCCATCTGCGCCCAAACCACCAGGCGCCCGGGCAAAGCTGTGCCGGCCACCCGTCGGACGACACGGCCGTCTGGTCCCGGAACGGGAAGGGGCTCCCCAGCGCTGGGGAGCCCCTCACCCATTCTCAGACGATCAGCGATCCCCGGGTTCAGCCGCCGAGCTGCAATCCTGCCAGGAAGTGCACGACGTCCTTCGTCGCCGGGTACAGCTCGAGGTAGCGACCGAACATGTCGGTGTACAGTCCCTCGTTGTCACGATTCGGCTTGACGACTGCGGCCTCCTGCATCCAGCTTGTCGACTCGTCGGCCGCCCCAACCAGTTGGGCGGAAATCAGCGCGTCGCCATAGCTGGCTCCGATGGCGAACTTCGGCAGCACCTGCTCGATCTTGCAGACATCGGACATGACCTGCGTCCACAGACCGCCCTTCGTCCCACCGCCCACTGCCACGAACCGTTTGCCCACACCGCCGGCTTCTGCCATCGACTCCAGCAGATGCCGAGTGCCGAAAGCGGTCGCCTCCAACAGGGCCCGATAGATCTCGCCACGGGTGCTGCTCAACGTCAGACCCGCAAGCACGCCGCGGGCCATCGGGTCGCTGATCGGCGTCCGTTCACCGGCGAAGTACGGCAGCGCCAGCAAGCCGTTCGAGCCGGGGCCCACCTCTTCGGCCTCCTCAATGAGGATGGCGTACTCCACACCACCGATGAGATCGCGCAGCCACGTGGTCAGTGCGCCAGATGCGGACAGGCCCCCTGCCAAGCAGAACGTGTCCCGGTACGTTCCCGTGATGGCCCACAAGTTGGGGTGCGCCATGAAGTGGTCCGCAATGAGGTCCGCGACGATGGTGGAGCCGTACATGAGCATCACGTCGCCAGGATCCTTGACGCCGACGCTCAACGCCTCGCAGAACGCGTCGGTGCTGCCCACACCCACCGGAATACCCTCCGGCAGGCCGGAGATCCGGGCACCCTCGGCACTGATGTGCCCGGCGACCTCATTGGAGTACTTCAACTCTGGCAACGGCAGGCCCGGGGCCACCAGTTCACACCACTCGGGAATCCAGTCCTGGGTCTTGGGTGAATACATCGGGTCGAACATCGACGCCGACAAGTGGTCCAGCACGTACTCGCCGGTCAACTTGAACGCGACGTAGGTCTGCGACATGAAGACGTACTTCGCCTTCTCCCAAACCCACGGCTCGTTCCGGACTGTCCAGAGCAGCTTCGGTCCCTGCGATTGGGACGTCAGGATGTTGCCGCACTTGTCCATCAGTGCGTCGTGGCCCAACGTGTCGTTCAGCTCGGCAACTTCCTTGTAGGCACGGGTGTCCACGCCGTAGAGGATGGCCGGACGCAGCGGCGCCCCGCTCGCATCGCAGAACAAGCTGCAAGGGCCGATGCCGGAGGTGGTGATCCCGACGATCGGGCCGTCCGCCTTGCGCAGCAGGTCTTGCACGATGCTCATGAAGTCGACCCACCAGGTCTCTTCGGCGTCATGCTCAACATGGCCCGGCCTGGGCATTGAGGTGCGGTGCTCCACCTGCGACGATGCCTCAACCTCTCCATTCAGTCGGGCAAGGACCCCTTTTGAACTTCCGGTTCCAAAGTCGATTCCGATGACCAGCCCCTCGATCTTCGCCATTTCGACTCCTTTCTGTGTCAGTCTGGCCGAACAGCTACCTTTATGCCCTCACCCGAGGCCACGAACTCGATTGCTTCCGCGGCGCTTCGGAGCGGGAAGTTGTGTGTGATGAGCGACTTCGTGTCGATCTGTCCCGACTCGATGAG
>CALMKG010000442.1 GCA_937867175.1 uncultured Propionibacterium sp.
GATCCACAGAGTTGCCTGGTCGGCTTCGGTGGCGGAGAGAGTGCGGCCAATGTTGGTCTCCACCTCGGCAGTAGTCGCATACATCAGCCAGCCCTCCTCCCGTCAGTAGTAGTTCGTCAGACCCTGCGGGTCCAGACGCACGTGCCGGCGCCCTCAGCGAGGGTTGCGCCCACGGCCGGGGTCGCCCAGCTCGGCGCCGCCGTGTGCGAGGTGCCCGCGGTGGTGCATTCGAACACCTTGCCAGGTACGGCCGCGGGCATCACATAGTCGCCCTTTGCGTAGGCAGTCGAAGCCGCGTAGGCCTTCGGTGCCACGGTGATGCCCGTGTCGTAGTTGTGGACCATCGTCACGGCAGTGCCGGTTTGGTCGCGACCGGTCGTCACCTCCGTGCGGTTGCCGGTCAGGGGGGTGGCCGGGATGCTGCCGACCGGCTCGACCGCATTCACGGTCAGGTAGTCAGCAGCGGCCGCGGCGGCCTTGTCGGCGTTGACCGACGAGACACGCTCCAGCGGATCGTAGGTGTCGGCCGGCGCATCCCCGGCGGACGTGGTCTGCGGGATCGCCTGCGTGGTATCGCCGGAAATCACAGTGGTCTTGGGTGCAGCCATGGTTCATTCTCCTTGTCAGGCTGTCGGGGTCAGGACTTGGCGATGCCGCGAAGACGGGCCGCAGCGCGGCCGCCCTGGACGACGAGGCCCGGGTAGTAGTCGATGCGGGCGCGGAAGGCCGGCTTCTCCTGAAGCTCGCCGATCACGTAGCAGTCGAGCAGGCCATTCTGGATACCCATGACACCCACCTCGTTGACGCTGTTCGCGAACTTGATCGCGTACAGCTCCCCCGAGTTGTTGGCAAGAATCTTGCTGCCAGTCCAGTGGTTGCCGGGGTCGATGAACGGCACGCCGTTCCATGTCCACTCGCGCTTGCCGGTCATCTCGCTGAGGATGTACTCAGCGCCACCGACGGAGCGCGCCAAGGTCTTGTAGGCGCCCAGCAGGTCCGCTGGCGCGTACACGACATCAGGGCCACCATCGACCGTTGCGAACAGTGCGTCGAGGTCTGCGAGCGCGGCGGTCTGGGTAAGGTTCGCGGTAGCGACAAGCACCTGATCGCCAACCAACCGCTTCCGAAGGCCATCGAAGCCCTTCGGGTTCACGTTCACGTCGCCGTTGAACATCTCCGACACGTAGGTGGCCTGCGCCGATTCCAGCTTCATGCGGATCTGATCAGCGAGCAGTACGCCGCGAGCAGAGCTCATGGTCCGTTCGATGAAGCGATCCACGTCGGCGTCGCCGCCAAGGATCACGAGGGACTCGGTGGCCTGATTGATGACGCCCGTCGACTCGACGTACGCCTCATTGACGGTGCGGAACGCGGTACCGGGGAGCACGCGATCCTTGTCGTAGGAGTAGGAGTTGCCTTCGATGTTCTCGAACGGCATACGATCCCATACCCAGGAGACTGCCGCGGCGGTCTCGATGGCGCCCCGGCGGACGGGGTCGGCCACCAGTTCGGCGGCCTGAGCGAAAGTGACAGCCATGGCTAGTCACTCCTTTCTATTTTGTGCCGTCGCCGGGTGGAGACGGTCAGTTCAGTTCAGCTTCTCGAGGGCATCGGTGACGCCCTGAGTCAGCCGGGAGAGTCCCGGCTTTGCGTCCGGCTTGGCCGGGTCGCCCTTCGGCCCCTGCGAGGCGTCAGGCTTCGGGATGCGCGGGCGGGGTTCGTTGTCCGGCCCCGGATCGGCCGGTGCGAGACGGGCGGCCAGCTTCGCGCGGGCTCCCTCATCGGACACCGCCAACAGGGTGGCGATGTCGTCCTCGTCGGTGATCCGGTTCTGTCGCGCCAGCCGCTCGACTTGCAGCGACTTCTGGATGTCCCCAACGGTCTGCGTCAGGCGTGCGACGGTCTCTTCAGGCTTCGCGCCCTTCTCCGCCTTCACGCCGAAAGCCTCAGCGAGGCCAGCGAACTGATCCTGCATCGCCTTGAGTTGCTTCTCCAGTTCGCCTCGCGCCTCGCGCTCCTGCTGGAGCGCCTTGACGCCTGCGGCTCCCAGCGGCTCGGCTGCCTGATCGGCCGGGGGTGTCTGGTTGGTGTTCTCGTCGGGCATCGCGCCCTCCTTCTCGGTTGGCCCGGGGCGTCGCGCACCCGGGTTGAACTGTGGGGCTTACGTCAGGTAGCCGTGCTGCCTGAGCATCGTCAATGCGTGGTCGCGGCCCTTGGCCCGCGAGTAGATGCCCTCGGGGGTGAGGCGGAGCGCTCCACGCGACGCCTCGCGAGTGGTGAACATCGACGTGCGCTGGCTGTCGCTGTTCGTGCCGCGGTAGGCATTCAGTACGCGATAGAGGTCCGCGCCCTCCTCGATGGCCTTGCGCTGCGCCTCGGTCAAGTCGCGGATCATGCTCGCGTCAATGTCGGCCGTGTAGCGCTTCTCGGGTAGCGAGTCCTGGGCTGCCGGGACGTGCACGGCGTCACACCGTGGGTGCCGCAGGAACCCCTGGTTCCAGCGGAACCACTTGCCGACCAGCGACGCGCACCTCTGGCAATACGGTGCCGAC
>CALMKG010000443.1 GCA_937867175.1 uncultured Propionibacterium sp.
CGATCCTGGGCGCGATGTGTCACTGGGTGGCCATTCTGCTGGCCGTCGCCTGACCGGGCGCCGATCGGGGTGCTCACCCGCGACGTCGCCCAACGCGACAACCTGCGGGTCGGACGCCACGACGGTGTCGCCGCTGTGGTGGAGAGGCTGAAGGGCAACCCGTTGTTCGGGCACGTCACGCTGAACCGTTCAGAGCGTTGGCCGATGCCATAGCATGGGCGGCCATGGAGCGTGATTCATTGGCCACCCGCACCGGGTTCGAGGGCACCATCGAGCAGTACGTCGACCTGATGATCGACCAGGTTCGTCGACAGGTGGGCGACCGGCAGGTGCTCTGTGCCCTGTCCGGCGGGGTGGACAGCTCCGTGTGCGCCGCGATCGTGCACGCCGCGGTCGGCGACCAGTTGACGTGCATCTTCGTCGACCACGGCCTGATGCGGGCCGGCGAACCCGAGATGGTCCGCGAACTGTTCGGCAACCACTTCGGCATGCACCTGATCATGGTGGACGCCCAAGACCGCTTCTTCGGCAAGCTCGACGGCGTTGACGAGCCTGAGACGAAGCGCAAGATCATCGGCGAGGAATTCATCCGAGTCTTCGAGGACGAGGCGGCCAAGCTCGGCCGGATCGACTACCTGGTGCAGGGCACCATCTACCCGGACATCCTCGAATCCCAGTCCGACACCGGCGTCGTCAAGTCGCACCACAATGTCGGCGGATTGCCCGACGACTTCGACTTCGAGCTGGTCGAGCCGGTCAAGTACCTGTTCAAGGACGAGGTGCGACTCGCCGGCGAGTTGCTCGGCCTGCCGCACGAAATGGTCTGGCGTCAGCCGTTCCCCGGCCCCGGTCTGGGCGTGCGGGTCGTCGGAGCGCTGACCCGAGAGACCGTTCGGATGGTTCGCGAATCCGACGCCATCCTGCGCGACGAGATCGCCCGCGCGGGGTTGGCGCACGAGATCTGGCAGTACTTCACCGTCTGCCCGGGTGGTCGCGCGGTCGGTGTCGTCGACGGCGCACGCACCTACGGCCACGCCATCGTGCTGCGCGCGGTCAACAGCGTGGACGCGATGACCGCCGAGGTCGCCGAACTGCCATATGCCCTGCTCAAGCGGATCACGTTGCGGATAATCGCCGAGGTCGACGGCGTCACCAGGGTGATGTACGACACCACGCCGAAGCCACCCGGCACCATTGAGTGGGAGTAGGTTCCGCGGCGGCTGCTACTGCGGCCGGGCAGACTGGCGGGCTGCCTCGACCTTGGCCTTGGCGCCGTCCAGCCACTGCTGGCAGATGGCGGCCAACTGCTCGCCCCGCTCCCACAGCTGCATCGACTCCGCCAACGGGACGCCGCCCGATTCCAGCTTGGTGACCACTTCCTGTAGCTGCTGGCGGGCCTGTTCATAGCCGATCTGCGGCTCGGGTGAGCTCATTTCTCCTCCTGGTAGTCGACTTCGACGACGACCTGCCCGTCCGACAGGTACAACAGCAGCTGGTCGCCGGCGTCCACCTGGGACGCTGACGTCACCGAGTTGCCCTCAGCGTCGGCTACCACCGCATAGCCGCGCTCCAGCGTGGCCTTCGGTGACATCGTCCGCACTGAACGCAGCGCATGGTCAACCGCGGTCTGCTCGTCGACCAGCCTGCGGTCGATCGCCCGGTCCAGGCGTCCACGGGTCGCGTCCAGCCACTCCTGGTGGGCGACGAAACCGCCGGTGGGGTCGCGCAGCACCGGCCGGGAACGCAGCAGGTCTAGGGACTGCTGCTCGCCCACCAGTCGTCCGACGATCGCCTGGCGCAACCGGGCCAGACTCACCCGCACCTGTTCGGCCTGCTCCCGGGCGTCGGGGACGACCAGCTTGGCGGCATCGGTCGGAGTGGAGGCGCGGACGTCGGCAACCAGGTCGATGATGGGGTTGTCAGGTTCGTGGCCGATCGCGCTGACCACCGGGGTGCGGGTGGCCGCCACGGCGCGGACCAGGCCCTCATCACTGAACGGCAACAGGTCTTCGAGCGAGCCGCCACCACGGGCGACGATGATGACTTCCACGGCGGGTTCGGCGTCCAGTTCGGCCAGCGAGCGCATGACGTCGGCGGCCGCGTCCGGGCCCTGCATGAGCGCATGCCGGACGCGTACCCGGGCGCCCGGCCAGCGGCGCCGGATGTGTTCGCAGACA